>JBJOOY010000328.1:0-2846 GCA_046051065.1 Cyanobacteriota bacterium | reverse complement strand
CAAACCCATTAATCGCTACTCTAATCACAGCCTCTTAATCCTCTTCTTTTAAATCTTCTGTCTATATACCAGTTCTCAAACCAGATCATATCGCAAACCATACACATCTAAATCTTTTTATGTGTATGAGAATGAGGATTTTTTTTCATACTCAGGTGGGATGACGAGCTAGCAGGAGTTAATCGTCGATCGTCACAAACCTTTACGTTTCATTGCTTACAGCTCGCGATCGGGGATGTCGATGCTTAATTTTAGATCCTGTGTGATCGATTCCCCAACAGTAAAGCAAATTCATCTAAAATAGTCTCATTGCCGTTTTGACCTGAATCACTGTTATGACTCAGAAATCTACCAAAATCCCAGTAAGTTATACTGAGAGTCATCCGTTGGCCATTTCTGACTTACGGATTAGACTAGAGTTTCTCGAACAGGACAATCAGAAACTGCTGGGAAAGATTGAGAAGAAACGGACTGAACTGAAGAACCTGATCGATCGGATCAGTGAAATTGGCCTCGAAGTCTCTCGGCGGAGTGCGCCTGTAGTTCAACAATTGCTGGAACTAGATCGAAAACTACACGATGCATTTACTGAAATTTTTACAGGTAGAAAACTTGGGAAACAGACACGTAAACAAGTCGAGGCAATTTATGCCAATCTCCAAGTATCCGGACTAATTAGCTTTGCTCGATCGCCAACTTGCCATGCCGAAGGCGATCGATCTGCGCCACCCGATCCAACAGACGAACCAGATTGGGAATGGGGAGAACAGCACTCGTCATCAAATTTTTTTGAGGACGATCTATCCCATAAAATCGATCGCCATGAATCAAAAAAAATTCGCCAAATTTTCTTGAAATTAGCTGAAGTTTTTCACCCCGATAAAGTAGCCGACCCCGATCTTCAAAAGTATCATACAGAAGTAATGCAAGAAATCAATCAGGCTTATCAGTCTGGCGATTTAGCAAAATTACTCGCGATCGAGAAAAAACATGATATGGGCGAAATTATCGATCGCGATAATCAAGATGAATTAACTCAAAGATGTATCAAAATCGAACAAGAAAATAAATTTCTTGCCAATCAATTCGAGCAAATCAAATTAGAATTACGCCAGACTAAAAAGACTCAGCAAGGTGCGATGGCTGCTGAATATCGTAAGCTATCGAAAGCAGGGTACGATCCGATCGGCGAGATAATTGCTGAGACAGAATCTCAAGTAGAAATTGTGTCAGAAGTTTATCGATTCATTACCGATTTCCGCGATCGTCGCATCACGATTAAAGATTTTATGCAAGGTCCTGCTATCTTTCGAGAAATGCGCCAAATGTCTGAATCAGAACTATTAATTGAGTTTTTAGGATTATGATATAAAGTGACGATTCTCCACAAGAGACGCTCCGCGAACGATTGAATTTAAAAGTTACATTTTAGTGCAATCAATATTTAAACATGAGTTGAACCCAAGCATAAGTAGTAAGTAATTTACATTAATCTACTTTAGAGATCGGCTCGATGATTAACAATTGTTGTGCGATCGAACAACGTGGATGTGAGTGAAAATTACTGTGTCGAGCGATTTCCGCGATCGCTCGATATTTTCGCTCTGAGTGTGTCGATCGGATCGCACTGGTACGCGCAATTTCTTGGCAAAATTTGGGTATTTTAGCAATAGAAGCTAAGTAAATGAGTAAAATTAGTTACACATTTGACAACTCAACTACAATCGCGGTATTTCCTGCCTATCCCCTATTTCCTTCAATTAATTATTTTATATCCTAATTATGTATATCGATAGTGGAGATGATTACTAAGTATATGTATCTATATGGAGCAGGTGGTCACTCAAAGGTGATTACTGATATCCTTAACAGCCTGGGCGTAGAAGTAGTTAGCATCTTTGATGACAACCCTCCCGATGCCAAATTCAAGGACATGGGTGTAGGCGATGGGATCCGATTGTCGGGCGCAAATTTTCCAGAGTTGGATGCTCCCTTAATTATCAGCGTAGGTAACAATGCTAGACGCGCAGAAATTGCAGCATTAATTCAGAATGCAACTTATGGAACCGCCATTCATGGTACTGCAATTATTTCTGCTAAAGCTGTAGTCGGAGTGGGGACAGTAATATTACAGGGTGCGATTATCCAAGCCGGGGCAAAAATTGGCAAACATGTCCTGATTAATACCGCTGCTAGCATCGACCATGATAACTCGATCGGCGACTACGCACATATTTCTCCGCACGCAACGCTGTGCGGTCATGTCCAGGTTGGCGAAGGTACCCATATTGGCGCAGGCGCGATCGCGATCCCGAGTATTCGGATCGGTCAATGGTGTACGATTGGTGCAGGTGCAGTCGTGATTAGGGATATTCCCGATTATGCAACTGCGGTGGGTAATCCTGCTCGGGTGATTAAAATTCGCGGTATACCCATAGCGAATGTATAACCGCTAGATAATTCTGTCAAATCGATCGCAATTTATAGTTTACTCAGGCAAGTTAATTTAATTAGCTCAAGACTCAAGATTTGCGGAAAATTCACCTAACTCGTTGTAGTTATCGATCGGGATGACAAGCTTTGGATCGATCGGGTGGCAATCCATCTAGCTAAATTTTGCATGAAATTTAGGTCAAAACTATTAATTAAATCAAAAAAATTTTCCAGCTAGTCAATTATTAAAATTCTACAGATAAATTAAGATACAATTAAGTTGGTTTGAGCTGAAAATCACTGATTTAGCCGATCTTCGATCGACCATGCAGAAGCTATGATTGTGAAGACATTCGTAAGGTAAATAGAGCATGATTTCCAGAGTATAGAAGGGTTGTTTGAAAGATTATCAG
>JBJOOY010000327.1:0-2679 GCA_046051065.1 Cyanobacteriota bacterium | reverse complement strand
AATATACAGGCATATTAACAGCCTCACCAACCAATCCCCAAGGTGGAGTCTGTTACAATTTAGCGATCAATTCAGCAACGCGACTGACGCTTAATGTTAAAACTAATGGGGTCGGTATTCTCAAGTTTGCTGTTTACGATAAAGATAAAGTCCTCCGCTTTTTTCATAATAATGTGCATAATCGGTCATCTAGTCATGGCAATAACCTGATTGCATCGAGATTTAGTTTTCCCACTGTCAGCGAAGCATCTCAACTCTGTTTAACAACGACTAATCCGCGCGGTGGTCAAAAGTATGACTTGATTGTCACAGGCAAACGCAGTCCAACAGCGAAATCTCGAACTTTACCCAGTGCCAATGCTGTTGGTAGTTTAGCAGTTCCGGCAATTAACTCGCAGAATTTATCCGCTCCGACACCGATCGCGCAGAAGGTACCAGCAGCAACGAAATTTGATGTTCCACCCCCACCGACGGGTGAGCCATACTGCCATATTGGGATTTGGCAAGTGACAGATCTGAGTGGATACTGGCTTTCAACCGTTCAAACTTTAACTCAATCTAAAGTTACCGATCCGCAGATGGTGGGATATGCCAAATTTATAATTAATAAGGATGGTTATGCTGCTTTTGAGGCAGTAGATCTAGAACAAAAATATACGTTGAAAGACAAAATTAATGGGGCAAGGATCGATCGATTGGGATTAAATTTAGTTGGTAGTGCCACTGCTAGATTTAAAGGTAACCCAGACAATACATTGACATTTGAGTCCCAAAATTATCAACGGATGACAACTAAACTTAATTTTAGTAATGGGTTGAAACTGACTGGCGATCGATTGTTTACCATCTTTGGCGATCGAGATAGTAAAACACCAATTAAACTACCTTATCAATGTATCGATCGGGATAATTTGATGATTAGAATGCCTACACCTACAGGTCAGAAATTGGTACCAATCTCGCTCAAGCGCGTTAACTAATCTCGATCGGGGCAAGTTTTTGATACGTTGGAACAAGAAATTGGTATCCCCCAATAGCTGACAATTTCTAAGATGGCAAAACTTCAATCCAAAACTCTGATGACAAATCAACAACCAGCAATTGTATTCGTTGGCGTAGCCTCGCACTTTGCGAATCGAGAAATGGCTGCTTCCTATGACAAAGGGAATGCTGTGTTTGCGCCGATACGTGATGCATTGAATTTTCTCATGCGTACGATCCTGGCCGAGCTTCCAAGCGATGCCCAAATACTCTGTGTTGGTGTCGGCACTGGTTCAGAAGTAATCGATCTTGCCCAAGCCTTTCCGCAATGGCGGTTCACCTTGATAGAGCCAGCAGCACCGATGCTGGATATTTGTCGCCAGCGGGTTGAAGAGCTTGGCATTACTTCCCGTTGTACTTTTCACGAAGGTTATCTTGATTCACTACCCGGATCGAATACATTTGATGCGGCGACTTGCTTGTTTGTCTCTCAGTTCTTATTGCAGCCGGAGGAGCGGCGCAACTTTTTTAATCAGATTGCGGTGAGACTGCACTCTCAGGGCTATTTGATTAATGCCGACCTCGCTTACGATCGATCTGCTTCAAGCTATCCAGAACTTCTGGACATTTGGTTACAGATAATGGCATCCGCTGGGATGCCAATTGAAATGGTTCGTGCCAAGATTAGTGCCGCTTACGATCGCGATGTAGCTGTGCTACCACCGTCAGAAGTTGCTTCAATTATTGCGGCAGGAGGATTTGGCTCACCTATTCTATTCTTTCAAAATCTGCTGATGCATGCTTGGTATGCACGGCGATCGGGACTAGACTAGCAGGTCAGATGCAAATTATTTAGTCCAACTACTTATTTCGTGTTTTGTATTTTTGTAATCTAGCATTTTACTTCGGTTATCGATCTGAATCAGCCCTGAAGTTCAAATGAGAATCAGTACTTAAACACTCGATATCTCGAATTGGGGGCGCACCGAACATCCGAGCATATTCACGGCTGAACTGGGAGAGACTTTCATAACCCACCAAATCGGCAGCATTTGCCGCAGTAGATTTTTCAACCAGCATCAGGCGACGCGCTTCTAACAGTCTCAATACGTAGTGAGGTTGAAACATTTGACTCTCTTCCAAATTCCAGCTTGTCTATCCCACTGGGATGAAGACCATTTCCTCGATCTTCGGTGTGGCGAGTTATTAATGTGGCCAGTTCTTGGCACTGATTAGCGATCTCATTTTGCCTAGCATCTTGGAGAGAAGATGTCGTCATATTTTAGTTCGACTAATTCAATTGGCTGCTTACAGACATTGTAAGGTATCTCTATCCAGTCCCGACCGATCGATTTGGAGGATTAGGCAATAAATAGCGAGGTTTGTGTATTTCAAACTCTCGTTCTTGTTCGTAGGATGAATATAGGCGATCGACACAGCCAGCCGATGCTAGAACATGAAACCTTCGCAAACAAAAACGAAACGTTTATGAAAATTGTAGTAACAGGTTCGTTAGGAAATATCAGTAAGCCACTGGCAACAGAGTTAGTCCAAAAAGGTCATACAGTAACGACGATCGGTAGAAATGAGAAAAAGCAACCAGATATTGAAGCCTTGGGTGCGATCGCTGCCATTGGCTCATTAGAAGACGTTGGTTTTCTGACAGCCACTTTTACTGGTGCCGATGCCGTGTATTGT
>JBJOOY010000326.1:0-4996 GCA_046051065.1 Cyanobacteriota bacterium | reverse complement strand
TCTTCTTCAGGCGTTAATTCCAATCGAGCCAGCAGAGCTACTTTATGTACTTGTTCGCGATCGAGCATAAGTTAGGGAATAGGGAATAGGGAATAGGGAATAGGGAATAGATTTAAAGAATTCACTAGTTGCTTTAAGCAACATGTACTTGTTTGCGATCGAGCATATTTGTAAGGTACAAGCCAAAAGATGAGTAAATTCACTTTCCACTATTTAAAAATAGATATCTATTTGCGATCGACCAGTATTTTTCAGCCAGTTTTGAGCTTCGATATAGTTATTGGGGGCAATTTTAATTGCTTGGATCCAGTATTCAGCGGCTTTAGCTAATAATGCTTCACTGGCAGTCATATCGCCTTCATCGGCAGCTTTTTCACCTTGGAAGTGATAAATTACGGCGATGTTATTCAAGGCTTGGCACAGTCGAGAATTAAGTTCGATCGCTTGGAAATATAATTCTAATGCGCGCTCGTGCTGGCCATTACTGGCATGAATTAACCCCATATTATAAAGAATATAACTGCGATCGTAATCATTTTCTTCGAGCCGCAGGGCTTCTTCATAGTTATCTAAAGCTTCAGCATATTCACCATCAGCTTGCGCTGACATCCCATCGCGATAGTAGACGAAGGCTTCTTTAGCACGTTTGCTAGTAGGCATCATCTTGAGGAGAATATCCGCCATGACAGTGAAGCTTTTGTCGATAAAGTTGTCGTTCTTCTGGGTTCTGGGCATGGTGGCTCGGTGAAGGTCTTGCTACTACTTATGGCTATCTATTTTAGCGTTCGACGCACCCGATCGGGCACGATCGGATCTAAAATAAACATCATTTTGCCGATTTATAACTTTTGTTACGAATGTAGATCGCTTTGCCACCTTTAGATCCTGAAGATCTTTCTTCAAATTCAAAAATATCTGGAAATGATTTGACAAGATTACTAAATTTTTTGTATCCATACAGCCGCGAATCAAATTCCGGTCTAATTTTAGTAATATTACTACCGACAGTACCGAGTTGTGCCCAACCATTATCTTCCGAAACATCATCGACTGATTTAACGATTAATTCGATCGGGACTTGTTCACTATTCGTAATTTTTGATGATTCTAGTAATTCTAGATCTACCTCGGTGGCAACGATCGGGCGTAACAATTCTGTATAAATAAATTTGTCACACGCCGAAACAAACGGCTCGGGTGTTTTTTTCTCACCAAATCCATATACAGTCAGCCCTTCTTCTCTCAGTCTAGCCGCAAGCCGAGTGAAATCGCTATCGCTGGAAACCAGGCAAAATCCATCGAATCTCCTGGTATATAACAAATCCATCGCGTCGATAATTAAGGCACTATCTGTAGCATTTTTCCCCTTAGTATAACCAAACTGCTGCACGGGCTGGATCGACAGTTCGAGTAATACTTTTTTCCAACTGTTTAACTGCGGTTGAGTCCAATCGCCATAGATCCGCTTGACACTAGCCACCCCAAATTTAGCAATCTCGGCTAACAAACTTTTGACAATCGTCGCTTGGGCGTTGTCAGCATCAATCAAAACTGCAAGTTTGAGATCTGAATCTTCAGACTCAATTTTGACTGCAAATTTCGATCGATCGTCTTTATTGTTAGTTGCCATATCACCTACCCAGTACACAAGATGGATTGACGATGCCGATCTCAGTTATCCTCTCATGGGTGGAATCAGGTGTTTGAATCACTGTTCGATCGAGCTGAGGGAGATCCGTGCATTGTTAACCACTTTTTTCACTGACGATCTCCCACGCCCATTTGTGCGGCCTACCGACTAGCTCCCAATAATGGCTAAAAAGTTTTTGCGATATAGTCGCCCAGTACCCATCCTAAGATCTCGGAAATACCTCAAATCCCCACGATCGAATACCCTTAATTCATTCCAGTCAATCGTCTGATGATAAGGTCGAGCTTACCGTTCAATTCCGTACTAACATCATCGATCTTTTGCTCTAGGCGTTGGTTGCCTTGTTTGACTCCATCAACTTCAATGGCTAAACTGTCGATTTTATAGTGCAGATCTGTCATATCTTGGTACACTCTGTCGAACGATCGCCGAATATAGTCATTGGGTACGGTAGTACGTTCGATCCGAGATAGCCGCTCTTCCAATCTAGCTATTCTGGCTTCTACGCTGCTATCGTCTGGTTCGTTTGCCTGGGTCATGATGCAAGAGTAGACAAATCCTGTGATGTCTCAATTTTAGCACTGGGTCTGGAAAAATTGGCTCTGAACAGTCGCTCGATCGTATTTACGAGAATGGATGTTAAATTAAGATTGCCAAATCTTCGATAAGTTCAATATAAATCTCGGCATCACTTCGCTACAATCGACTGACATCGACAATTCTAATATCTCTAATTCTTGCCCGACGCGACTAATTTCAACCTGCTGATTTTATCGAGCAGTAACACGGGGCTAGTTGAGGGAGAAATTGAGAGAGTCATGGCACCTCAAATGCTTGTGGCAAATAGCTTTAGTCTTTTGATTATATCTCGAATCTCTCATGGCCAATGCTAAAGCGGTAAAAATAAGTAACTGGGCAAAATTAATTACACATTTAACAACTCAACTAAAATCGCTGTATTTCTTGCCTATCTCCTATCCCCTCTGCTCAAAATCGTTAACTGATAGCACACAGAGGTGTCTGCGGCTATGAGGTAAAATATCGTCATGCAACGATCCTTAATTTTCCAGAACAGATAAATCATGACCCAGACGATCGCCGAACTTGACATTCCCACCCTAGATGCCGAACTCAGCCAACAGAGTCCCCAAAAGATGTTAGAACGGGCATTAAGTCTATTCGATAATATTGCCATTTCCTTCAGTGGGGCTGAAGATATAGTGCTGATTCACATGGCACATCAGATTAATCCCAATGTTAAGGTGTTTAGTCTCGATACTGGTCGGCTTCATCCTGAAACGTATCAGTTTATCGATCGAGTCAGAAAACATTATCAAATTGCGATCGATGTTGTCTATCCAGAAGCGGCTCCAGTAGAAGCTATGGTCAAGGCAAAAGGTTTATTTAGCTTCTATGAAGACGGACATCAGGAATGTTGTGGCGTGCGGAAAGTGGCGCCGCTACGGCGTAAATTAGGTACGCTAGATGCTTGGATTACCGGACAACGTAAGGATCAAAGCCCTTCTACTCGATCGAGTGTACCGACTATTCAGGCTGATGGGGCCTTTTCCACACCCGACCATCCCCTAGTTAAGTTTAACCCTCTGGCTAACTGGTCATCTAATGATGTATGGTCGTATATTCGCGCCTTTGAGGTGCCTTATAATGTCCTCCACGAGCGCGGGTTTATCAGTATCGGTTGCGAACCTTGTACCCGAGCAACTTTACCTCAACAACACGAACGGGAAGGGCGTTGGTGGTGGGAAGAAGCAACCAAGAAAGAATGTGGTTTACATGCTCCTTCAGCAGGCTAAGCTGTTAAGCTGTTGTACTTTCGCACATTAAATGTCGCTATTCGCAAATTAGTGTCGTTATTCGCAGGGTAATGTCGTAAAACATCTAAACGGACATATTTTCTTGTGAATTCGCAAATTAACGTCGCTAATTTGTGAATTTGCTCCTGTTCGCAAATTAGTGTCGTTTTCATCATGTGGTGATAATGTTCTTGCAGTCTTCTATTGCCAAATTCTTCACTGTCGAGAGCTACGATTAATGCTCTGAAATTTAGCTTCTGCGTAGCCTCTTCCCTTTCAATCCACCAACTTTTGAGACAGTCCTTTTGAGTAGCTTCCTCCCACCTTTCAATCCGTCCATTTATTAAAAAATAATTGCAACCATCAAGAGAAAAGAGATTAGGTTCATCAAAACCGATCTTTCAACCCACCCATCTCTGGGAAGGCGATAGCAACCTCAAAAGCAACCTCCAGAAGTAATTTTGCTAACCTTTCAACCTACCCATCTCTGGGAAGGCGATAGCAACTCCCGGAGCCAAAACCCTTGTCGTTAGAGCTTTTCAAACTAGGTTTTGGCAAAGCTGCTAAAAACCTGTCTTGTGGACTCCTCAGAAAGACTGCCTTGGTAATTTCAAACTAGTGAAAGTATTGCTAGCAGAGGGATTCTGGATTTTGGCAAACCTACAGGGGTTTTTGACCTCGCCATAGGTTCGCCAATAAAAATTATGGCGGATTCCTCCTCGATCGGAGGCGATTCAGTAACCACCACTTCAACCACACTATATTCCTCAAAGAATTGAAGAGATAATGCTCGTGTACTTCCACGGAGTGAAAGCTTGACTTACTTCTGCTGGGAGCGCACCTATGCTACATTTAAGAAAGAGAATTTCATCAATGCAGCGTCCCATCCCCACACAAATCTCAGAATGAGATAAGCACCAGGATGGCAGTCAGTAAGCGGACAGTTACCAGGGTCGGAAAGTACAGCCATCTGCGATGACCAAACTGACCCACATTTTTCACAGTTCATTGGCTCAGAAAGCTTGAACTGCGGCGCGGTTAAACTATATATTAACTTGTCTAGGTGCGGATGTACTGTAAAAACTAGATCGTTTCGAGGCAATTAGCATTTACCAATGCAGACGCGAACGCGAACGAGAGACTAAGCCGATGATCGAGAGTGATAAGTCGCGATCACTATATCCTTCGCTTGTTCTTGAGGACTAGCCCTAGCTAGCTGAAATCCTGACTCAACCGCGATCCCAAGTTGCTGGGCTTTTGAACGAATAGTTTCAATCAGTCTGTTGTAGCTCCAGCGGGAGATAGTCATCTGGTAATCTTTGGCATACTTTTTTTGAGCCTCAACTGAACCAGGACATTTCTGTTCTGCCCTAGCGGTAATCTCACTGGCGAGTACCGATCTAAGATGTGTCAGAGTAGGAATTACGATACTATAGCAACCGCCAAGGCGGTTAGGACATAATACTGTTATAGTGTGTAGTTGAAGTGATAAATGGATAAAAATGCCCAAACCCTATAGTTACGACTTACG
>JBJOOY010000325.1:0-6678 GCA_046051065.1 Cyanobacteriota bacterium | reverse complement strand
CCAAAAAAGGCAGTCAAATCGGGATTAAAGGCTCTCTAGAAGTCGAAACTTGGGTCGATAAAGCTACCGGTACCAATCGCTCTCGCCCAGTCATCAAGGTTGATACTCTCGATCTCCTCAGCTCGAAGAAAGATAGTGCTGAAGCAATGCCAGACTATATGTAATAGTGGACAATGAACAGTCAAAAAAGTTCAATACTATCTACTATTCCCTATCCCCTTCTCCTAATACCCAATCTCCAGCGTTATGGATGCTTCTACCTGCTGCTCACCACCTACAACAGGGGTAGTGGCAGCATCGGCTAATTTTGCTGCTTGCATCATTTGCATGGGCATCGGGATGGGGTTGGGATTGGAAGTATTGTTAATTTGGATGCCAGTAATTTCTTTGCGTTTGAGGTTGAGGGTTGCAAGTACTGCATCAGCTTGACGTTCGGCATCTTGAGTCGCTTGCTTGAGTGCTTGAGTTTGGGCACTAGCCACTGCTCGATCGCTAGCAATAAAATTCACTCCATCGATCCTCGTCGCACCATTTTTAACCGCCGTATCGAGAATATTACCCGCTCGATCGGTAGTAACTTGAAAACTGATACTATTAGTAGCTGTATATCCGATAATTTGGGGTTTATTATTGTTGGGATAAGTATAGTTAGGATTGAGATTGATGCCAGTTGTTTGAAGTTTTTCTACCTGTTGGGTTTTTAAATACTGCATTACCCGTGTCGAAAGCTTAGCAGCTTCCTGTTGAGTATTATTCGGTGTTTTTCCTTGCACTTCGACTGCCAGCCGAATTTGGCTGATGGTGGTAGGAATGCTGACTATGCTCTTACCGCTGGCAGTGATGGTACGTGCTGGCTTCCGTTCTTGAGCGATACCAGGAGAAATTCCAGCTAGGAAGATCCAACTGAAGGTAAGTAAAATCGATCGGACTTGTGTTGGACTTAGTTTGTGAATTATAGTCATATGTAAAACGTCCTTACCGTCCTTACCACCAAAAATCATAGGTGATAATGATGACTAGAATAGAAGTAAACATGTTTCCATTGGTGAGATCTGAGCGATAGTTAAAAGATTATCAGTCAGGAGTGCTGCATTGACTCGTCCTAACTACGTCAATTAAATTTTCAACACCCAACTTGGAAGTCGGCGCGTGAAGCTCTACTCTATGTTTAGATCGCGATTATAATGGGTATATTAATCCCAAGAGCTAGATTAAATATACTATAATAATTTTTCTAATATTTTCTCGAGTCGATATCTAGTCCTCGAGTCGATATCGATCTGCTAAAACCTCGATGGGATAATTTTATTCCTGCGGAATTGTGATCGATCGGCTAATCAATTATCATTTACTGCTGGCACTTGCAACTAGCAAATAGCCAGCAGGATCGAATCAAACTGTGCGATATCAATAAGATTAGTGAAACTATATCTATAACAGCGATGACTAGAGTTGTTGAAGCATTAAAAGATATTATCAAACAAGAACTATCGGGACAATTGATTATTAGAGATCCACTCGATAACTCTATTTCCTGGGACGCTTATTTTGGCAATGGTAAGCTACATTTTGCAACCAGCACACTGGGGCAACGCGAACGATTGACATACCTAATCAAGCATCACCATCCTGACTTTAACTTGAATGAGTTTGCAGTCGATCAATCTGACTATCAATTTATCTGCCATCAATGGCAATCTGGAAAGTTATCACTCCAACAAGTTCGCCAATTAGCTTTTACAAGCACTCAAGAAGCCTTCATCCACATCATGGCAATTGGCGATGGAGAAATGGAATTTAATATTGATGCACACTTAGATGCTTTAATTTTATCAGCATCAGTTCAACAGGTAATTAGCCCAGTCAAACAACTAATTTGGCAATGGCAAAAACTCCGATCGCATATTAGTTCGCCATTGGTCAGAGTATATCTTTCTAATGTTGATAGTTTATATCAAATTTTATGGCAACAACTTCAGAGTACTAAAGCGATCGAGGATTACCAATCAGTACTTACTCAAAATCTTTGTCTTTATAGTACGGCAAATCAACTTGATATTGAGGTTCAAGATCTGGGCGAAATGCTGATGCCACTAATTCAAAATCGTAGCGCCCAGATTTCTAGTTATGGGACAAAGCAAGGTGATGAACGCCCTTTAGTTGCTTGTATCGACGATAGTCAAACTATTCAAAATAGCGTAAAGTTAACATTAGAATCTCAAGGCTATGAAGTAATTAGTTTTCTTACACCTGCCCTGGCGATGACCAAATTAATTCGGACTCATCCGATCTTAATTTTAATGGATATCAATATGCCAGATATCAATGGATACGAACTCTGTCAACTGCTGCGTCGATCGCCTAGTTTTAAACATACACCAATTATTATGATCAGTAGCCGCGATGGTATGTTCGATCGATTGAAAGCAAGAATGGTTGGTGCGAACAATTATATCAATAAGCCATTTACATCAACTGAATTAATCAATTTAGTCAACCAATACGTTTCCCAGGCTTTAGTGAGTGAGTAGGGAAATTATGAATTAAGTCGATCGATCGCTAAAAGCTATATTTTCCAGCATTAATGTTTGAGTGAGTATCCACAGATGCTGAAGCTAGTAGTCGATCGATCTAAATAGACTAATAATGAACTAATGAAATAATTGGCACATTCGGCAAGTGCGATCGACCGCCGAGATCGTCGAGTTCGATGATAAAACCGCAACCGACTAACTTAGTGCCACTTGCCTGTAATAATTTAGCGGTAGCTGCTGCGGTTCCACCAGTGGCAATTAAGTCATCGACAATTAATACTCGACTATTCGGTACAACTGCATCTTGATGAATTTCGAGTCGATCGGTTCCATATTCTAGGGCGTATTCAACAGTATGTACATCGGCAGGTAATTTGCCTGGTTTCCGCACGGGAATAAAGCCTAATCCCATCTCATAAGCTAATGCCGATCCAAAAATAAAACCTCGCGCCTCCATCCCGACGATATACTGCGGTTGTAAATCTCGTACTCGATCTGCTAGTGTCTCGATCGAATATCTTAACCCGGCTGGATCGCGTAAGAGAGTGGTAATATCGCGAAATAGAATTCCAGGCTTGGGAAAGTCAGGGATGTCCCGAATCAGGGTTTTGAGATCCATTGCTGATAGTGATAAATTAGAAGTAGACAAAGATTGACTATCGATCGTTAATGGTTAATTGTCAATTAGGGTAGTAGTGGCGAATGGTTAAAAGTCGGGTATGCTGAGGTTGGTAATGCCACCGATAAAAATCGGAGCATAACGTAAAATGGCAACAAATTTGCCACTTAAATTCAGTCTAGATCTCTGAGAATTTACCCCGCATCGATAGTAGTAGATTGATTTTCGTAATATGAGTGTATCGCAGATCGCCAATCCCTTATCCGAACCGCTCCTAGGAATCCTAGAAAGTCTTCCCAATCCAGGCATCACTGGCGATGCTTGTCCGCGCCGAACTAAAGTCGAACTCGATCTGATTTTACTGGCGATCGAAGCCCTGGAATCAGGCAGTTCCGAACAAATCTTAGAAATTGCCAACGAATTAAACCTCAATGATGTGATCGCAAATCGGATCGTGCTGTGGCGGTTGCGATCGACTAATCCCATGCGACGCGCACATACTCGCCGCATTCTGTCGATTACCGAAGCTAAAGTGCTCAGCGCGATCGGTTGTCGATTAGCTAGTCGTCTTTCTGTCACGATTCGTCAACTCCTCCTAGTCCAGCAGCAGCTAAGTGAGAAACAAATTCCCCCTGAATACAATTTCCGCCTCTCCGAGTATTTAGACCGCTTCCGTGCCCATTTCCGCAGCCGAATGAATCCACGCCGGGCGAAGGTCAGTATCTATCAAGATGATGATAAGTTAAATGAGTTAGCAATCTCACTGCTGAATAAACTTTTGTTCTGTACCGGAACTTTGGGTACACAAAGATTGTGGATGAGTTTATTTGATGGGGAGGTTAAGTAATTAGGGAATAGGGAATAGGGAATAGGTAATAGTGGACAGTAAACAGTAACATTTAAGCTGATGACACAGGATTACTATCAGCAGGGGTTGGCAAAAGCTAAAGCTGGAGATTGTCAAGGTGCAATCGCTGATTTTGAGCTGGCGCTAATCTCTACCCCTGAATGGGGTGAGGTTTACTATCGGCGAGGTTTGGCATATTTCGATTTAGGCGAAATGTTGAATGCTGTGGCTGATTATTCCAAAGCATTAACACTCGATGCTCAACATCGAGATTGTTACTATGCGCGTGCTTTGGCTAGATTAATCCTCAAAAATTTTCCTGGTGCCCTAACTGATGTCGATCGAGCCATTAACTTTGGCAGAGATTATGCCCCAGCTTATCAACTCAAGGGCACAATTTGTCGAAAGTTGGCTCAGTATCCAGAGACGATCGCTGCGTATAAAATAGCGGCTAATTTATATCTAATCCAACACAATGCCGAACATAGTCGTCAATGCTTGGAGCTGGCTCGATCGATCCAGCCTCAGTCAATCGAGCAGAGCGTGGCACCGATATCGCCACCGCTAGCACCATTAATTACAACCGAGCAATTTTATACCCAACTGATCGAACGTGGCGAACGGGGGGATGTACGCGGCGCGATCGCCGATGCTAATTGGGCGGTGCAAACTAACCCTGATGACGTGCGTGCTTATTGCTGTCGGGGTATACTATATCTCAAACAGGGCGATCGCGTTGCGGCACTCGCCGATCTAAATCTGGCAATTCAACTCGATCCTGAGTCTCATGTCGCCTATCGTAGTCGGGGCAAATTGCGGAGTCAAATGGGCGATTATGGTGGCGCACTGCTCGACTTCGATCGAGCCTTGGCAATCGATCCTCAAGATTTATTGAGCTATGTGGCACGCGGCAATGTTCGAGTAAATTTCAGCAATTATGCTGAGGCGATCGCTGATTTTAGCCGATCGATTGAGATCGATCCTCAAGCACCATCAGCTTATTTACACCGCGCCCAGGCATATATCAAACTTGAAGAATTGCAACGGGCGATCGAGGATTATCAAACAGCAGCAAATATCTATCTCGACTGTCAAGATTTAACCAAATACCAAGACACACTCGATCGCTTAAACAAAATTCAAGGTTCTGCTCCGAAATTTTCATCCTTAACCCAGACGGGTAAAAGTCTTTCCTCGATCGAAACTTTACGCCAACGATTACTCATGCTCGTGGGCGGACATTGGGCAATTGCCCAAAGATCGATCGAGCATCTTCAGGCTGATTATCCAGGGCATTCCGAACAATGGTATCTCGAACGAGCGATCTCTAAGTTAGAAAGTGGGCAATAGTCGATAGTGGACAGTAGACAGTGGACAGTGGACAGTGAACAGAACTCTATTGCCGCCGATCTTAGTTGATGAGAGCAATAAATCTGGGATCTTTGCGGAGAGGCTTAAGATCTTCGTCTTGTCGAGCTAGATCGATGTATTTATTTGGATCGAGCTTGATCGATTGGCGGAGCCGATCGATCGCCAAATCGCGATCGCCCTGTAACGCATGGGCGCAAGCCAGACCATAGATTGCATCAGCATCTTGAGGTTCGATCGACAGTACTCGCTCGTAACTGATAATCGCGTCATTAAGTCTGCCTAAATTGCCTAACGAACTGCCCTTGTTATACCAAGCATGATGGTTATTTGGTTCGATCTCGATCGCTTGATCGAAACTGACAACTGCTTCCTCAAATTTACCTAATTCATCCAAAGCATAACCCTTGTTATACCAAGCTTCGTGGTTGTTTGGTTTAATCTCGACCGTGCGATTATAACTAGCGATTGCTTCATCTAGTCTGCCTAATTCATCTAGGGTGCAGCCTCGGTTATACCAAACATGATGGTCATCAGATTTCAGTGCGATCGCTTTGTCGTAACTAGCAATTGCCTCTTCCAGTCTGCCTAATTTACCCAGTGCAACGCCTCGGTTATACCAAGTATAATAATTATCAGAATTAAGCTCGATCTCTCGATCGTACTTGGCAAGTGCTTCGTCGGATTTGTTTGACTTATTTGGCGTGATATCTTGGTTAGATACTCCCGGATCGACTCTACCTAATTTTTGGAGGGCGATCTTGCGGCTTTCTAAGGCATCCCGATCGCTTGGTTCGTACTCAAGTGCTCGATCGTAACTGGCGACTGCTTCATCGTATTTACCCAAATTACCTAGACAGCTACCCCGGTTATACCAGGGACGATGGTTATTTGGTTTAATCTCAATCGCTTTATCGAAACTGGAGATCGCCTCTGTGTATCTACCTAATTGACCCAGTGCAACACCTCGATTGTACCAGGCTTCATCTTTATTGGGTTTAATCTCGATCGCTTTGTCATAACTAGCAATCGCCCGATCGAATCGATTCAATTGACGTAAAGCTATGCCTCGGTTATGCCATGCTTCATGGTCTTTGGGTTCCAACTCGATCGCTTTGTCGTAATCGGCAATTGCATCATCCTGTCTGCCAAGCGTCGCGAGGATAATCCCCCGATTGTTCCAAGCTTGGTGATTATTCGGATTAAGCTCGATCGCTTTGTTGAAACTAACTAATGCCTCATCGCATTTGCCGAGATTACCTTGGATTACACCTCGATTGTTCCAAGCATCGTGATATTCGGGCTGAAGT
>JBJOOY010000324.1:0-5600 GCA_046051065.1 Cyanobacteriota bacterium | reverse complement strand
AATACCACAAATATTGCAAGATGGATGGGTCAAGGAACTCCCTATGGCATATAAATCATCGAGCATTTAAGGTATTCAATAAAGAAACCAAACAGAATCACCATACAACCAAGAAATTGATTGATATAGCGTTCCCAGCGGTTCCTTATTCCGAAAACAAACATATCAACGTCAAAGGTGAGAAATCACCCTATGATGGCGATATCATATACTGGAGCAATCGCAACAGTAAATTGTATGACGGAATCACCTCTAAAGCTCTCAAAAAGCAAAACCATTCGTGTGCAGCCTGTGGATTAAAGTTCATAGGCGAGGAAAGAACTCACCTACACCACGTAGATGGGAATCATCAGAATTGGAAACCAGGAAATCTTGTAGCAATACATCGCTCCTGCCACCAGTTCACTCACATGAGCAAGTCGAAAGACTAGAATATCGGGAGCTGGGTGCGGGGAAACTCGCACGCCCAGATCTAACAGAGAGGGGCGAGGCTTAATAACCTCCCTCGACTCTACCAGGCAGAAGAATTAAAGTTTTTACTCGTTCATGTTCAATCTCAGTTAAACGAAGCAAAAACTAATAAGCAAAAACTGGTATTCATGCGCGATCGCGTTTTGGTTGGCATCATGAGTCTAGAAGGATGTAGAACGGTTGAGATGCACCAACTCAGAATAAAAGATATTGTTAGGCAGGGCATTAAAACAGGACTACAGGTATCGGCAAAACGAGCTAGTAGAGTTGTTCCTTTAACCGATAATTTAACTGCTCAATTGAACGAGTATCTTCAGATAAGGCAAAAAGTTTTAAGACGAAAAATTAAACCTACCGATTTTGTCTTTGTATCCTTAAGTAACAATAGTAAAGGTAAACAACTATCTAGACGTAGCATTAGAGCAATTATTGATAGTTATTTAGTTGCCACTAATCTCAAGCACCAAAACGGTCGAACTCTTTCGGCACACAGCTTAAGACACACTGCCGGTACGCTGGCATTGCGAACGGGTTCTGACTTGAGACAAGTACAGGATTTACTAGGTCACGCCGATCCCAGGACTACTTCGATCTATGCTCACGTAGGCGATCGCTGGGAGAATAATCCCGCAGCAGCAGTTGAGGAGAAGATAACTGCTAAAAAATCTCCTCCACAATATATAGCTTAGAGGGGTGGATATCCAGAAAGTTTCAGTCTAATAAATAGTTATACGGCTCCAGTTATCAGTGAAGCAGTATGCAGAGTTTATCTATTGGGGTTTAAGCGCAAGTCACCTTGGCTTCATCGATGAGGCGGTGCTTGTGTATTGGAAAGCCAAATTCAGCGCATGTTCGCTACTTTGAGAGGATTTTGCTGCTGGCTGCGTTCCTGCAAAGCCTTATCAACTAACTTGGCAACTAGCCAGGAGACAGAGCGTTCCTCCGCCTCTGCCCATTCTTCGAGTTCCTTTTTCCACTCGGAAGGGACATAAGCCACCACTCTATCTAGGTCTGTCTTTCCGCCCATTTTTAATGCCTACTTTTATTATTTTGCCTATATCCAGGATACAAGAAATAGACTAGATTGTGTTGTGCTAGGCTGTGCTATACTAGCATGGCACAGCAAGGACATAACAAATTTTAAGCATGAACCATCGAAATTTACTTTCGGTCACCGGAGATCTTCCGAAACCATCAACTAGTCGAGGAATTGTCTTACTTTCTGCTAGGGAGTTGTCCAAGATGCGTCAAGTTGGACAACTCGCTGCAAATCTACTCAAGCATTTAGAACTAATGGTTCAACCTGGAGTCAGTACCCAAGTCCTCAATGATGAGGCAGAGCGCTGGATAAAAGCTCACGGTGCAATCAGCGCTACACTAGGCTATGCACCTCCCAGTCATCCACCTTTCACCGGTTCAATTTGCACCAGCATCAATGAAGTTGTTTGTCATGGAATTCCGAACTCTAGACAAATCCTGAAAGACGGAGACATCATCAATATCGACGTGACTCCAGTTCTAAATGGTTATCACGGTGACACTTCTAAAATGTTTCTCGTTGGCAACCCGTCGGCAGTAGCCCGAAAACTAGTTGAAGTTACTCAAGAAAGCATGATGCGGGGGATTGCTGAAATTAAACCTGGTGCGAGAATTGGAGACATTGGCGCTGCGATTCAGGAACATGCTGAGGCGCATGGATTCTCAGTTGTACGTGATATGGTTGGGCATGGCGTTGGTAGACAGTTTCACACGGAGCCGCAAATTCCCCATTATGGTAAACGGGGCAGTGGTTTGAAGTTACGTCCAGGGATGGTTTTCACAGTCGAGCCGATGCTGAATGAAGGAACCTATGACCTTAAGTTTCTGCCTGATCGTTGGACCGTAATTACAAAAGACAAAAAACTCTCTGCTCAGTTTGAACATACTGTAGCTGTAACAGACAAAGGGGTGGAAATCTTGACTCTTTCATAAATCAAAGCCGCGCGCAGCTTTGATACCATCGCGACATTCAATTGTGTAAAGTTGACTGATGAAGTTTGACATAACACTAAAGCGATCAAGCTAAATCAATTGAATTGGCATTAATAGTATTTCCTAAAAAGTCTAAAAACACCTTGACTTTTTGTGGCATATATTTGTGGCTGCAATAAATTGCGTTAATCGGAACCGGAGTCGATGACCACTGGGGCAAAACGTTCACTAATTCGCGTTCTTTTTGCTTCATTTGGAAGAGAAATTCAGGGATCAGTCCAATCCCTAAACCGCCCAACACCGCTTGATAAAGTGGGATGACATCATTGCTAGCTAGGCGCGGGCGAAAGCGGAAAACTTCTGTTGCGTGTTGATCGTGGTGTAGCGTCCAAGTAGGTTCGTTGTGAGTGTGGGAGATGCCGATGAGAGCGTGAGTTTTGAGATCGGCGATCGATTCTGGCTCTCCATAAGTCTTGAGATAAGCTTGACTGGCAAACAGTTTGGCTCGATCTATTCTCAGCCGTTTCATCATCAAAGTTGAATCTTCTAGGTGTCCCACGCGAATTGCCAGATCGTAGCCTTCTTTGACCAAATCCTGATGCTCGTTTGTGGCATTGAGTACCACTTTTAACTCTGGGTAAGTCTGTAAAAATTCTGGTAATCGAGCACCGAGAAATAAGTGGACGAACATCACAGGTGCGGTCACTCGTAGCACCCCGCGTGGACTTCCTGGCAAGCTGGCGATCGCATCACTGGCATCCTGCAACGCATCGAGCAGCGGTAAGCAGTTCTCAAAATATAGTTGCCCTTCTTCGGTAAGCGAGACCTTGCGGGTGGTGCGATGCAATAGACGTACTCCCAGCCGTTGCTCTAGCTCGTTAACTTTGAGACTGACGGTAGATTTAGGCAAGCCTAGCGATCGAGCCGCGGCAACGAAGCTGCCTAGCTCTGCCACTTTGAGAAATACTAACACCGCATTTAAATCTTCCATTTATTGCTTCACGCGTTATTGTACCTTTGACATTATCCAAAATCACGAACAATGAATCTAGAAAAACTACCTTTATCTTTGCTAATCAGTCAATCATAATCAAAGATAAGTTCGACATCAAGCACTGATAATTCCCAGCAAAAGTAAAGCTAATAGGGATAAATTGCTTGGATAAATCTATCTAAAGAGAGATGAAATTTAACTTAAATGAGAATCAAGCCATTCAACGGCAATAGTCAGAAAAATGACAATCTTTTCGCGTTGGCAAGAGATTTAGTTAGATTACTAATTTATTAAAGGAAACAATCGTGGAAAATTTAAATCAGACAATTCTCGTTACTGGTGCAACTGGCAATCAAGGCGGATCGATCGCCCATCATCTGCTCCAACGTGGCAAATTCAAAGTGCGGGCAATGGTGCGTGATGAAAATAAACCCGCAGCTCAAGCACTTAAAGAATTAGGTGCAGAACTCGTAAAAGCAGACTTCAACGATCGGGCTTCACTTGATCGGGCTGTACAAGGTGTTTACGGCATTTTTTCGATGCAGGACTTTCGAGAAGGAGCCGCAGTAGAAATTCGTCATGGTAACGCGATCGCTGATGCAGCTTCAGCGGCAGGAGTAGAACATTTTGTCTACAGCTCGGTGGGGAGTGCAGAACGTAACACGGGCATTCCGCATTTCGATAGCAAGTTTCAAGTCGAAGAATATATTCGCTCGCTCGGTCTGCCTCACACCATCTTGCGTCCAGTGTTCTTCTTTTATAACTACAACATGATGCTGCCAATGGTGAAAAATGGCACCTTACCACAGCCACTCAGCCCCGATACCAGGTTGCAGCAACTGTCCGAAGAAGATTACGGAAAAATGGTCGCTGAGGTGTTCGAGCGTCCCGCAGATTTTGCCAACCGCGAGATCGAAGTCGCTAGTGTAGAGATGACCATGCCCGAAATTGCGGTGGTATTTAGTCGCGTTTTAGGTAAACCCGTTACCTATCAACAAATTCCGTTTGAAGCTTTCGAGCAGCAAGCTGGCGAAGAAGTGACTATCATGTATCGCTGGTTTGAGAATGTGGGCTACATCGCGGATTTTGCTCAATTGAAACACGATTTTCCTGCACCGACTGACTTTGAATCCTATTTACGCGCTCATGTAGTCATGTCTTCACCAAGTAGTGTCTGAAGATCGATTCTCGCAAGCGAGAGGCTACGCTAACGGATTAGGAATATTTAAACAGTTGACTGCTTAACGTAAATTGATCGAGAGAAGCTAATCATGAAAGTATTAATGGTAGGAGCAACCAGAAAATATGCCAGCCATGTCATCCCAGAACTAAAGCAGCGAGGTGTAATAATTCGCGCATTGGTGCGGGATAAAGACAAGCTAGAAGCGGCTCGGCATCAAGGCGCGGATGAAGCGATAGTTGGCGATCTTGGGGATACAGACAGTCTTTATGCTGCTGCTAGTGGAGTAGAAGGTGTCTTTCATCTCAATCCCGCCTTCGCATCTACATTCGTGGTGAACTTGGGGAATTCATGGAGGGTATCGTACCGATTGTTGCACAATTTTTGGGAGAGTCGCGTCCAGCTCTTACTGGAATCGGTGTTGACTCACTCGCCTCTCCAGGAACATTGGTTGAGATTGAAGCAACAGCAGCACTTAATAGCAACCCCAAATGATCAGTAAAAACAAGCGTTTTGCCAAAAGCTGAATGAGAAAACGGGACGCATCTACCGTTTACCCAGTGAAGCCGAATGGGAATATGCTTGTCGAGCAGAAACCACAACCCCATTTTATTGTGGTGAGACAATCACCACTGCTTTAGCGAATTACAACGGAAGCTAAAGGTGAATATCGAGAAAAGACTGTAGAGGTCGATAGTTTTTTACCTAATACCTTTGGTTTATACAACATGCACGGCAATGTATGGGAATGGTGCGAAGATATTTATCACCAAAAATATGATGATGCTCCGAGCGATGAAACTGCTTGGAACGTAGGCAAAAAGCGTATTACAAGGGTATTGCGCTGCGGAGCTTGGAACGGTCATCCGCGCCTAGTCCTTGATCGAGTACTCTTTTAAGCAGTTCGCAACCGCTCAATATCTCTAATAGGCGGTGCGCCAAACATCCGAGCATATTCGCGGCTAAACTGTGAAGTACTCTCAT
>JBJOOY010000323.1:0-3419 GCA_046051065.1 Cyanobacteriota bacterium | reverse complement strand
CCACCAAAATCGAGGATCGATAAAGCAAAATACGGGGGGAATTCGTTCGGTTCCCACGGAATGCATATTCGCCGATTACCGAATCACTTCGATCGCAATCAAATTAAAGATGGTGGTGTAGTTGCAATCCACGATATCGGTCAACTACTGCTAGAGATCCTAGACCAATTAAACCTTGCACTCGGTATTCAAGAGGCTGGAGCGATCGAATTAAAGCACGAAGGTAAAACCCACAAATATCAAAATCTACTCGCACTAACGACTGACATTGCGATTCATCAATTCAATCAAACTCAGTACGCTAAATCCACACATATTAGCTCTCTAGTTACTCAAGAACAGACTAAAGAGATTATCGGCGGGTTGGGATTACCTACAGTAGCTAAGACGATTAGGCGGGAAGTTAATGGCAAGGTTGGAGGGATACCCTATTGGGGAATCGCACCACAAGCAAGTTTAGCCAGAAAAATCGATACCTGTACTTATAATGTCGGGGTTGTGTTGGGTCAAATGTTGTAATTGAGATTGGGTAATAGTTGTGGAAGAAAAAGATAAATTTAGGGGCGATGCTTTTCCGGATCTGGATAAGGCAAAAAAAGCTAAACCGATCACCGATTTAGTTTCCAAACTGATGCAGGAGGATAAAGAACTGTACCAAATCGCTCAAGATGAAAAGGTAGAGCGACGAAAACAGCTCAAACATGATTTTTGTAGCTTCGAGTTATCCCAGAAATCCCCACTAGAGCGGGGTAATGCAAATGCTTGTGCTGATAAGGCTCAATTTGAAAATATCGCCAAGCAACAAGCTAAATCTAAAGCTAATGTCGAATCTAAAGTTAAATTACCAGGATCGAGTACTGTCAGACCTTACGGGAAAAGCAAAAAACAGACTAAACTTCCCAAACAACGATCGGCAGGTGTAATCCAGGGCGGCATTCGCGCGAATCGTAATCGCCCAATGTCGAAAACTAATTTTAATGTTGGGTCGCAAGGATTGGTAATTAAAGGAAATCACTACATCACGCCGATCCAGCCATCGAATCAGGCAGACAAAGCAGCTAGTAATTATAAAAACTTCATTACTTCGCAAGCAGGTAAGCGCGGTACGGCGGTAGGAGATCGGGCGATCGTCTTTTCGGGTAATGGTACCCCACACTATGGTGATAGTTATCTCGATAAGTCACTACAGGAAAATCTATCAGCCAATCAAGCGACGGCGACACCAACGGTTACAACTATCCCCAAACAAATTAAGACGACCAAAGCCATCGATGCTAGCAAGCTCAACCGCGCTAAAAATGGACAGATCCACCCCAAAAGCGACACGATGGGAAATATTCTTGCCCTAGGAGTGGTGGCGGCGGCGGTAACGGCGATAATGTTTGCGATTCAATATGTGATCGGGCTAGTTAGTTTTGTCCTCCAAATCCAAACACTCACCTCAACCGTTACCAATATCGCGGCATCATTTTTAGGCATATTCAATAACATTGCTGCACTATTCGGTTTGGGGAAAGATATTACCAAACCGCTAGAAGAGACAATCGACGGACTGCTTAATAATACATTCGGCAAGGAGAATGTAGATTATGTTAAATTGCAATTCGCGAAAATTAATACCGCGTTTACGGCGGGAACTAATATATTGCAGAAAATTGGTAGCACTTCTACTAATCTGAGTAACGCGATCGAAGATGGTGCAAATAATACCAGCCGAATCGGTAATGCTTTAAAAAGTGCGGGAATTGTCGGCGATGGGATTAAGTGGATGAACGAACAGATTAGCGCTAAGCAAAATTCACCAGGGAAGATAGGTAATCTCAATAATGCGCTATCAAATGTTGGTACTTTATCGAGCGATCTATCGGCAATTGTGGCGGATGTGAGTACGGCTAAGGAATCTCAAGAGAAATTACAGAAAGATTTTGATGCGAAAGAGAAAGATAAAAAAGAAGGCGAATACAAAGCTACTGAAACACACACCGATTCAGAGATTCCCAGTATTCCATCAATTCGATCGGGTGATACTTAACCATGGCTGAGAATCCAACTGAAAAAAAAGGTTATACCGAATTTGTGATTCTACGGCGGATTGCGATGAGAATTCATAATCCCCAAGTAATTGCTGCTTATACTCACAGATTAGATGGTACGGATGGAGAACATGAGATTGCTAGACTACTGTATGACAATCTCCAAATTAAGACTCAAGATACTTTCAATGCAATTATTTTAAGGATTTTAATCTTCTATCTATTATGTGCCAGACTTGCCACTAGCTCTACAGTACCGATGTGGTGGACTGTTAAAAGTGAGAAATTCAGCCCACAATTAGTAATTTCATTCAGACCAGCAGAACGGAGAAAATTAAAGTTTGGAAAATACGATAGCAATCTGCAATTACACATTCCTCATTACAATGGGGACGAACACCCAAAAATCCCTAGTTACACGATCGGTCACTACACAGCTAAATATATTCTCAAAGATCAAACTTATATTTTAGTTAATGCCCACAGTGAAGAAGAAGCAATTTCAGTCGTCGAGAAACTAGTAAATTATGTAATTGAATCCAAACGGGCTTCAGGGAAAGTTCTAGACAATATTAGTACTACTAAACGGAGGGGGAAACCATTGAGTTTAACCGATCGATTAGTAGTTCCATTTCGCGCTGATTACTATAAAAAAGGTGATGCCGGATATGTCAAAGAGAAAGTTTACCAACTATGAGATATAAAGTTAGCATCGAATTTGACTTATTAGAAGATCCGATCGGAAAAGATATTGAGACTCTTTCACATTGTCTAGATATAGTTGAAGAATTATTTAAAAATATCCAAATATATAGCGATGTCAAAAAAAAGCTATTCATGAATGTCGATCCAGCAACGATAGAACCCCTTTCATTTCCCAATTATGACAGTAATTAACCGCAATGAATTATCGCAAATTCTGTATGTAGATCACGCTTTAATGTGGTGTGTAATTGAGTTGGAACATTCAAACCACCATATTGATAATGTCTATCTGAGTGACAATGCAGCGGTAAGAGCTGAATCTGTAGATTTTGTGAGCTGGCAAGTAATTCAAGATAGTGATGGGAATGGACAATTTGTATTTACTGCATTATTACCAATCCTGAATCGTCATCCATTGCTACAGCAAAACTCGATTATTGAGTGTGTGATGTCATATACTGCTTTTCGATTAACCGATGAACAGATAACTTATCCCAGCGATGGTAAGGGGATGTTATTACCGACAATTCCAACTTATATCGATACACTCGAAAAACTCTTAGTTTGGTTGGTGCAGTTAGTCGAAGGGGTGAATCGATATACTCACATCTTGCACCAATACATATATACTATAATTGAATCAAAACTAATTCTAACGCCAGCCCCTGAGATGCCAGAAGC
>JBJOOY010000322.1:0-2762 GCA_046051065.1 Cyanobacteriota bacterium | reverse complement strand
CACAATACTAATGAAATCGATTACAACTTTAGTTAAGAAAGTATTGCCACTTCCACTCAAGACAACGCTTAAAAGGCTTGTTTATGCTTATAACTCTGAAGGATTTAAACCTTACATCAAGAAAAAAAATATTGAAGGGGTGTCCTTCGATTTTTGGATTGGCGATGCCGTTGGGCGCACTTGGTATGATGTAAATTCGATCGAACCTAATTGGCCAGAGATGCGATTTATCAAGGACAAAATGCTAACAGCAGGAGATGTGGTGTTTGAGTGTGGAACGCATCACGGTTGCGCGACAATTCTTTTCTCTAAATGGGTTGGGGAAACTGGACGAGTTACCGCTTTTGAGCCTTTCCCTAAAAATTGTGAAATAATCGCCAAAAATATTGAGATTAACAACATCAAGAATGCATCGATCGAAGAAAAAGCTGTAGGGTTAGAGAAAGGAAAAATAAGAATTGATGGAGTATCTAATTCTTCGATTGTCACTAATAATCAAGGCATAGAAGTAGATGTAGTTAATCTGGATGAGTACCAAGATTTGAAACCTACGTTTATTAAAATTGATGTAGAAGGTTTCGAGCAGCAAGTATTGCAAGGAGCGTTGAAAGTTTTAGATTCAAAACCTAAGCTGGCGATCGAACTTCATACAGAAGTATTGAATTTATACGGAGCTTCAGTAGAGAAGATTATCGATCTAATTGGGATCGATCGTTATAACTTTTGGCTTCAATTAGACGATCGAGAATATCCAGTACCATACGACACAAAATCACCGATTAAAAACCGCGCTCATCTTTTCTGTCTCCCTAAATAACGTCAGTTCTATAGAATGAGATTTATGATGGTGTGTTACGCCAAGAGCAGTAACGCACCATTTGTCAGAATTTATTCCTCTGCTAGCATTGCATAAATCTCTCGTTTTGTTCGCTCTAGTAGTTCTTGAGCGCGATTCATTCGATCGAATCGACCGCTCCGAGCTACCTGCATTACTGCACCCGCTAACTCCATTGCCGCCTGCCGTAATCGATCGAATTCTTGAGGTTTATGTTTAAATGCCTCCCAAGCATTATCCGCTGGCTCTTGTGGTGTGCGGTTTGCCAGGAATTGTCGGCCTGCATCTGTAATGGTATAAACGCGCTTGCCTGCTGTAGTCTCACTCGTCACATATTCTTCATCTTCGAGCAGTTGTAGCGTCGGATAAACCGACCCAGGACTGAGGCGACGAAATCCCCCGTAGCGAGTTTCCATGCGTTTGATTAAATCATAACCGTGGCTGGGTTGCTCGGATAATAACTCTAGCAGCAAGAATTTAATGTCTCCACGGCGATTGCGAGGTCCCTCTTCGCCACCAAATCCAAACATTTCTTCTAAAAACTGCTTGCCACGAGCGTGTCTGCCGTGTCCAAACCAATGATGCGGAAAACGCTCATCGGCACAAGCCCCTGCCCAAACAGGCGTGTAAAAGCGATCGCGAAAGTGTCTTAACATTGATTTATTTCCAAATCATTTCCTTGAGTATATCACATAAAAATATATCGCGATATATCGCTAAATAGAAAATAAATCGATTCGATCGAGTAAAGAATTGATGTTTATTATAGTAAATACACTTATAGTAAATATATTTAATATAATAATAGTGTTGAATCTAATTTGCTGATGAATACTCTCCCAACCAAGCTTGACTTTGTTGCGCTTCAAGTCCGCAATCTGGAAGCTTCCAGATCCTTCTATGTCAATACACTAGACTTTGAAGTCGGGCAATCTCCCAGTCCAGACACCACCGTAGTATTCGCAGATGCGGCTGGAGCAATTTTTGCGCTCCGCAAGCCACTCATCGACCTTTCGACCGTGCCTCAGTTAGGAATTGGAATAAGTCTCTGGTTCGCAGTCTCAAATGCCAAAGCTGCCTACGATCGCTCGACCCAAACTGGAGCAACGATTATTCAACCGATTAAGGATAGCCCCTTCGGTCAAATGTTTTCACTACTCGATCTTGATGGTTATTCAATTACGGTGCATCAACAATGACACAAACACGTTACTGGATTGGCATTGCATCCAAAGACCATGTTCTCACAGGAATCGAAGGTGGCTTCTGTCAGCTTTGTCACGGGAAAAGCAATCCCCTCAAACGGCTTGCTCCAGGCGATTGGATCGTTTATTACTCCCCCCGTACAGCAATTGATGGTGGCGAGGCCGTGCAAGCTTTTACCGCGATCGGTCAAATTCTAGATGGAGAATCATATCCTTTAGATCTAGGTAATGGTTTCGTTCCCTATCGGCGTAATGTAAGCTTCCTGGCTGCTGAAGCTGCCCCAATTCGGCCATTGATAGACAATCTATCCTTCATTAAAAACAAGAAATCCTGGGGCTATGTGTTTCGATTTGGGCTGCTGGAAATTCCCGAACCAGACTTTCACCGCATTACAATAGCGATGAAAGTAGACAGGGTGGTAAATTTATGACGATCGATTGGGCAAGAGTCTGTCAGTTTGCCGTACCAGAAGATAGTGTAGGCTATCAACTCTGGCAGGTCGTTCATTTGTGGCAACGTCAAGTTGATGTTGCGTTAGCAGAGCTAGATCTGACTCATTTACAATTTGTGTTGTTAGCCGGAATCGGCTGGTTGACTCGGGATGGGGATCTGTTAACTCAGGTGCAACTAGCAGAGTTCTGCAAAATTGATGTGATGCAGATTTCTCAAGTTGTCAGAAAACTTGAAGTAAAAAAATTAATTCACCGTTCCGCTCATCCGA
>JBJOOY010000321.1:0-16996 GCA_046051065.1 Cyanobacteriota bacterium | reverse complement strand
TAGGGTTTCGTTGACGATATCGATGTAGGGCAGTGGGGTGTTGGTATTTTCGCAGGTGAGGGGGAGGTGCTGAATGTCAGGACGACGTTTGAATAGAACTGCTTGGGGATTTTTGTCACCTTTTTCCGCTGGGAGATTATTGATATCTTTTTCTGGGCGATCGCAAAACTGGAGTAAATTCACTAAATAGGCGGCTGGGCTGAGGATCGATCGGCAGTGATCGCAAGTGCAGTAGTCCATCTCACCGAAGAGCTTTTCTAGGGTGGGGTAGGCGATAATGTCGCTGGTATTAGCGGCAGCATCGGCTGGTGGAGCAGTCATGGAATTAATAATTCGACTATCGGGATTAGAGCCGATCGCGAGAGCATTGCGTCCAGTCAGGTAAGCGGTGGCAATATTAAGGACAGTGTTATGGACTTGCTGCGCTTTGGCGTGGGTAAGAATGGCGTTGCTTTCCCCACCTAATTCTTCTTTAAATTGCTCGACAAAACTAGCTCGATCATACTGTGCAATTTTATAGGCTGAATCGAGGTTGTTTTTAAGAAGCGCATTCATAGCGCGATCACTGGGCGTGATTTGGTGCACTCTTTGAATCCGTGTGACTTCTTTTATCACTACTTGCATCTCTGGGGTCGAGATCTGGACATTATTCTGACGAGCATATTGTTCGATCGGTTGTAGCCCAATCTCAAATTTTCCCTGTTCAGCCATGAGAAAGTTACCAATAAGCTGCTTTCTTGCTGCCTTGTTTACCGGAGTTTCGTCATCTATTTCGCTTAGAGGAGTCTCATCATTGTCACTTATAACCATTTGGGCGACTACCGCAGTGGGGTAACTCAGTCGCATTTGAGCGGCCATCACTTCGGCATAGTTACTGCGTTTTTCGGCAGCGGTAGTGCCGGGGATTTCAGGAGGAATAACAATTCCATCGCTCAGTAGTGTTTGCCACTTCTCTGCCCGATAGTAGCCATCTTCGATCAGGCTGAGGGGACTGGTAATTTCAGTATCATTTAGCTGTTGGATTAACGGCGCATTATTGAGGGTGAGGTAGCCTAATTGCCCATCGACGCGGAGACGCTGGGCGACGGGTGCGCCAAAGTCTCGCTGCACTGCTTCCCAGAATTGTGGGAGGTTCTCTTGGTGCTGGGCATAGAGGCGGACGAACTGTTGCTGCTGTGTCCCATCGGTGATGCGGGAATTGGTTAACATTTCCTTGAGGGAGGATACCCCTGCGATCGCAGGTGCATCGAGAGTACGCTGGACGGCGAGGGTTTTGAAGCGTTCCAAGGCTTGAGGCAGTTGGGCTTCGAGGGCGGCTGGAATCAGTCCCTGTTTGATGCCTTGTTTCCAGACGCTTTCGGCGGTTTTGGCGAATCTTATAGATGGCATCTTCATTGGCGGGCAATCCAGCGCGGAATAAGGCGTAGAAGAAGGCGGGGTCGATTTTGGCTCCAGTAGCAGCAGTGGATTCTTGGCTGCGAACGCTAAATTGGTCGGACAAGGCAGCGATCGCGACGGCACGAGCATCCCAGCCGGATTTGTTAGCGAGGTAAGTGATGTCTTGGCGAGTATCGGTTTCTTGGAGGTCGCGGAGATTGCCCTGGAAGTGGCGGTTGAGGTTTTGGAGGAGAGTGGTGTGTTCGGAGGGCAGGGCGGTGGTGACGTTTTCGGGAAGGAGGACGTTTAATGTTTCGCGGGGAGAGGCGTTGTAGCGAACTTCGGAGGAGGCGAGCAAACGAGTCTGTTGGGTAGCGGGGCTGCTAACGATCGCATAAATTTGGGTTTGCAGATCGGGCTGGGTTTTGCGCTCTAGCCAATCGGTGTCGGTTAAGGTAGCGCGATAGGTGCCGTCTGCTTGGGTGGTGGTGGTGGCGAGGAGGATGTCTTCGCCGATCGTTTTATCGACGATACGAACAATCAGGTCGCCGACTCCGGTACTGGTTGGGCTGCTAACTTTGCCTTCGACTTGGAAAGAAATCGGTTGAATGCGGGCGACGGTGAGATTGACGATTTCGATCTGGTCGGGACTTGGGATAATTGCGGAAGATGCGAGGATGTTTTGGTCTTGACCACTCACGGAAACTTGGAGATTTTTATTACCGATTCCTGGCAATGGGGCGTACTTGATAGTGTAGTTGCCTTCGGTATCGGTGTTATCTTGGCCAAGGCGAATGGCTCCGGTTTCGGCGACATGGAAGGCGCGGACGATGCCGTTTTTGTAAGGAAACTCATTATCTTGGCGAATTTTGCCGGTGACGACAGAGAAGTTGTCTGCTTGTGGGGTTTCTAATGCCCCAAGGTTACGCAGAACGCCATTCATTGCGTCAGCGGTGCGCTCATCGATGTTGCCTGTGGGGTCAAGGGGCGGCTCTAAGGGAGGCATTCGATGACTCTGTTGGAAGAAACCTACTAGTCTTTGGGTGGATGATTTGTAGACTTTTGCGGCACGTTCTTCTTTTAGTCCGCTGGATAGTTGTTGTTTGAGTGCTGGGTCGTCGATCGAGATGACACCGCGATCGAGGAATAGTTGCAGAGCATCTTGGAGGTTGGCAAGGGCGGAGAGATTGCTGGTTTGAAGTGGGAAAATGATGCTCTGCATGGTGTTCCTTCCTGGAAGTTGAATGTATATGGTTGAATTGATCGCGTGGGTGAGAGGCGGGGAGACTGGTTATTCTGAGTTGGGCAGCATGATTATTTCCTTCAGTCGAGTGGGTGTAGGTGTAAAATGACGATGGGTAAGTCTATTAATATCTTGTTTTCCTAATAATTTTCATGGATAGGCAATAGTTTTAAAATAATGTGGGAGATTATTTTTCATTCGGAATTTGAAGAGTGGTTTTTCACTGAAGATTCAGAGGTACAAGATTCGATTGGGATGGTGCTAGATATTCTGGAGCAACAAGGTGCCGCTTTGGGTCGTCCTTATGTGGACAGTATCAAGGGATCGTCGTTTTCTAACATGAAGGAACTCAGGGTGCAGCATGATGGTAAACCTTATCGAATTTTGTTTGCCTTCGATCCACAGCGACAGGCGGTTTTATTGCTGGGAGGAAATAAAGGAGGGGATAAGCGATGGTATCAAGTAAATATTCCCATCGCCGATCAACGTTTTGCCCAATACTTAGAAGAAACAAAAGAAGGTAAATACCTATGAACCGAAAACACAGAACCTATCGAGAAATCAAACAAGAATTTTCTCCTGAGAGACAGCAAAAGATTAGTAGTGGTGCAGAAAAGATTGAAACAAGGCTGAAAATTCTGAGTGCGGTTCGACAAGCAACTGGACTTACTCAAGAAGAATTAGTGGCGTTACTGAATGTCGGAGAATCTCATATTTCTCAAGTGGAAAATCGAGAGGATGTTACTTTCAACACTTTGATTGAGGTTATTACTGCGATGGGTGGTTCGATCGATCTGGTTGTTAAATTTCCAGAAAAACCAGCGGTGCAGCTCTCTCAAATAGAATCATTATTTTTGGGAAAAACTGGCTTTGATCGCTTACAGATGAAATCCGATCGATCTTAGATCTCTTGTAATGATTTAGTGTTATTTGAACAGAAGGCAAAAGAGTTGTAGGAATTGGGTGATACTTTTGCCGAAAAGTGGGGAAAACGCTTGCGCGATGCTGAGGTGCCTGGGGTGCCAAAGTCAGGTGATTCGGTGATGGGTTAGTCATACGATCGCTCCTCTCGTTTCTTCATGTTTTGATTTTGAATTGTTGGTCTGTATCAGGATTTTTAGGATTTGGGAATTTTCAGGATGGTTGATTCGGCTTGCATTTATCATTATTCTCCAATTTTTTCTACTTAATCTTGTTAATCCTCAAATCTTGCAAATCCTGATTGAATTTTCAGGATTAATATTTTGTTTAGAATCTCCATCCTGTGAATCCTCTAATCCTGTGAATCCTGATGCTGACGATTATTGAACATCAATTTATGTTCTAAACTTTTTCCGCCAAAGTTAATCAACAAGCCCAGGGGAAAGCCATAGGCTACGGTGTAATTCTTTGCCTGTGCCAGATGCACATCTTCCAACTGCACTACTGCTTTTAACTCGACGACGACTTGATTCTCAACTACAAAATCGGCGCGGCGAGTACCTACTTGGGTGCCGTCATAGTAGACGGGTTGTTCTTGTTCGCGGGCGAAGGATAAGCCTGCTCTCTCTAGTTCAATGGCGAGGCAGCGTTGGTAAATTACTTCTTGAAATCCAGGACCCATCTTGTTGTGTACTTTCATGGCGCAGCCGATTATTTTATAGGTTAGTTTGTTGTCAATGGTCATAACTCGTTGGTATCAGGATTCACAGGATTAGAGAATTTTCAGGATTTTAGATTTCAGCGACATATTTTGCTCCTCCATATTTTTTTCTTAATTCTGTTAATCTTTAAATTCTGAAAATCCTGATTGCATTTTGTTATGTACTTTCATGGCGCAGCCAATTATTTTATAGGTGAGGTCGTTTCCAGGAGGCATAATTAATTGTCTGAATCAGGATTCACGGGATTTTGGGATTTCCAGGATGTTTGCTTCGGCTTGTATTTATCATTATTCTCCAATTTTTCCTACTTAATCCTGCAAATCCTGATTGAATTTCCAGGATTTTTGAACTTGCACCATATGTTATTTCCCTCCAATTCTTCTTATTAATCCTGTCAATCCTCTAATCCTGTAAATCCTGATTGAATTGTGTTATGCATCGATGTTGCCTGTGGGGTCAAGGGGCGGCTCTAGGGGTGGCATCCGATGGTTCTGTTGGAAGAGACCTACTAGTCTTTGGGTGGCTGATTTATAGACTTTTGCAGCATGTTCTTCTTTGAGTCCGCTGGATAGTTGTTGTTTGAGTGCTGGGTCATCGATCGAGACGACATTTCGATCGAGAAATAGTTGCAGAGCATCTTGGAGGTTGGCAAGGGCGGGGAGATCGCTGGTTTGAAGTGGAAAAATGATGCTCTGCATGGGGTTTCTTCCTACAATTTGAATGTGTATGGTTGAATAGATCGCCTGGATGAGAAGCTGAAATGCTGATTATCCTGAGTTGGGCTGCTTAATCATTTTCTTGAGAGGGCGTAGTTTACAACGATGCCGATCGATCGCGCTTGTTTGAGTTTGGGTTTGCGATCGGGCATGAGTGTTTTGACGATCAATTCTCTGCGAAATGGCGGAGCCGAAAGCGATTGGGCTTCTCGCGGTCTGGGGGTGAATATTCAGGTGACTTGGTGATGGGTTAGTCATGCGATGGTGCCTCCCAGTTCTTCATAATTTGATACGGAAACCCGATCGAGGAATAGTTGCAGAGCATCTTGGAGGTTGGCCAGGGTGGGGAAATCGCTGGTTTGAAGTGGGAAAATGATGCTTTGCATGGCTATGTTTCCTCAATTGTTTTGAATGGTTGGTCTGCAAATTGCTTGAATCTTTTTCTGTCGGTATCAGAATTAACGGGATTTTTGAATTTAGCAGTATATGCTATTTCCCACCGATTTTTCTTATTAATCCTTTAATCCTGCAAATCCTGATTGAATTTTGAATTAACAGCAACATTTGTTTGATTCTCCATTTTTGTATTTTCCCAATCGCGTCTATGTTCTAATCCTACTCATCCTTTAATCCAGTAAATTCTGATTGCATTTTTATGAGATAGTGTTGGATTTCTTGCCCTTAACCCAACCTACAAGATCGAGCGATTAATTTTTTCATCAATTCTTTTTTAGGATAAATTGAGTCATTCTGCCTGTCATTGCAGATTGAAAGCGACTTTTTGACCAAGATACACTCGCACCAATTGATGGGTCTCGAAACGTCACCATTCCCTCGCCGATATAATCAACAACGATTGCATGAGAAGATCCCTTTTGCCAACCAATAGATGAGATGACACGGTTACCTTTATTAAGTGCTCTTTCCACGTGTTGTATGGTTGCTGAACTGTTAGTTGCAACTTGCGTGATCAAATTTCTTTTGCTAACTGGTATCTTTAACCTTGTTAGTGCCTCTGGAATATCTAAAATGCTTGCACCATTTTCTGTTGTATTTAATACAGAAGCAATTTGGCTTTCAGTAAATCCGGAAAATCCTAAGTCCTCAAGTACTATTTTTAAAGATGTCGCAGTACATGTGTATGATTGAGTCTGTGCAATATGACTTGAACGAGGTCTAAAGATATTTCCTCTTCCTCTTTCCAATTCTGCGTTTAAGATGAAATTGCTTTCTGCTCTAGAAACGGAAGAAATTGCTTTTGTCTCACCACTCACCACAAATTTTAAATATTCATTAGCTAAAACCTGAAGACCAATATCTGACGCATTTCTCGCGGCAATACGTGCTGCGGATCTAACCTTTCCTTGTCCAATTGCATCTTCAAATGCAGAATATTGTTCAACATAATGTTGACCTTGTTGCACTAGTCCCTGAAGAACTAATATCCCAGGACCACCTTCTTCCATCATTTTTGTCATTGAATTGGTAGCATTTTTAGCAGCATTTTCAAGAGTCCCTCCAGGATCATCAACAAGTTCTTGTGTCACATCTCTTATTGCTTTATCTACACCTTCTATTTTGTCATACACATTTTTCCCCGTATCATAAACACCTTCACCAGTCCCAAACAATAAATCCTGAATAAATTCTGTAGGTGCCAGGGTACCACACCCCGGCACCAAACAATATTCATTTTCTGTACCACTAGAATCTACGAGCATCATTGGATTTGCTGAGCAGTAAAGGTAAAAATTTTCACCTCCCTCAATTCCGATCGGATCAGCACTCACCCACCGCCCCAACCACGGCACATAATACCGCGCCGAATGATAACTCAACCCCGTCTCATCATCCCGCTCCATCCCCGTATACCGATACCGCTTCCCCGCTGCTTTAATCCTCTTATCCACCGCATGATAAGCCGTACTCCCATAGGGATAATACTCCTCATAAGAAATCACCCGACCCCCATCATCCAACTCCAAACTCGCCGAACCCAAATGATTACCAAACTGAAACCGAATCAATTGCGTCGGCGACTCATCATCAGGATTCGTCACCGTCTTCGTCTCCACCAACGCAATCCGCTGCTGATCATCCATAATGTGTAGCGTCTCCCGCTCCAACATCACCGAGTCGCTACTACTATATTCACGGTAAAGCTCAAACCCACCCAGATACATCCGCTCATTCATCCGCTTAGGAGCATCCCCCGCAGCGGCTTGTGCCTCCGTCACTTTCCGCACCCGCTGACCGCTGGCATCGTAGACATAATATGTGATTTCCGGTGTGCCACCGTCATTGCGAACCTGTTGAGATGTTGCCTGCAACTGGTCTTTGAAATCCCACCGCATCAACGGGAGATGGGGCATTTTTATCATATTGCCGTGGGTATCATAGTCATAACTCACCAACGACTGCGCGACATTGGGCAATCTCGGCACAGTTGTACTCAGCAATCGGTTATTCGTTGTTGCATAGTTATAATCCCGTCTCCAAGTCCCAGTATCCCCCGCCGCCTGGTGAATCATCGCCAAAATATTCCCTACCGCATCGTACTCATACGCCTCGGTATAGTTCCGCATCGCCTCCCCTTGATTGGGGTGCGGCAAATTGCGCCGCGTCCAGTCATTAGAATCGTAAGCAGGCTTCAAGCCTGGATTCATTTCCGGCGGCTGGCTCGTCGTCTGCCCAATATGCTCCCGCCCCGCCGCCTCAATCAACCGATACAACGCATCATATCGATACTGCGTCGAAGGGTTCACCACTTGCCCATCGAAATAAATCGTCTGCTGCGCCTCATCCCGAATCGTCGTAATATTCCCCACTGGATCGTAGGTATAATTCAAATCCTGAAGCCGCGCCCCATCCTCCTGGCGCGTTGTCTTCAGCCTCATCAGCCGAAACGTCTCAGGGTCAAACAGATGCTCCGTCTTCACCACTCCCTGATTCGTCGCATCATTCCCATACTCAATCAGCGATCGCTGCCCCTTCTCGTCATAATCAATATTCTTCACAAACAGCGTCTCCGCCTCTGCCCCCTGCAATTTCACTTTCACCTGATTCAACAAATTCGCCTCATTAAATCTCGGCATCACCACACTCCGATCGGGCATCGTCATCGCGATCGGTCGATTCATCCCATCAAACGTCGTCGAACTATCAAATGTCTTCGGCTCCAATAGCGCGATCGCCGCCTGCACCAACTGCGGAATTTCCGTCAAATCCGCCAACACCATCCAATCCACCAACTGCTTGTAGTCCTTCGCCAATTGCCGACTACCCCGCAGCAAATTCCCCTTAAAATCAAACTCCCAATTACTCACCACTCCCGCCCCATCATAGTGCTGGAACGGTTTCCCCTTCAGATTCCGCTGCAACGCTTCTGGATGCCCTTCCCCATACACCAACCGCTCCACCAAAATCTCCGCCGCCCCCGTCGCCTGCATATACAAATGCGTCGGACGCTGCAACGCATCATAAACTGTCCGCATCACATGCCCCTGGGGTGGTGTCGGCACATCATAACGAGTCTGCCGATCGTTCCAAGCCCGCAACGGTTTACCCGCCACATTATTCAGCATCCAGCGATCGCCCGCATCCATGCTGTAGGAATACAAATTATGCCCCAGCAGATCGAAAGCCCGCCCGACAATCGTGGGTTTCCCCTGAGCATCCTTCACTGGCTGACCCGCAGCATCCTTCTGCACCCCACCATAAATCATCACCGCGTTCTGCCGCGCATCGGTAACAACTAGCGTATTACCTTCCAGATCCAAATTCACCCGCGTCTCAAATTTCTCAGTGCCACCATTATCAGCAATGGTTAAAAATGGTCTGCCGAGGGTATCCAGATGAGCGATCGCGGTCGTCCCGGCATGAGCTAAAGCCTTCTGCGCCGCATCTCTTTCGGTAGCGATCGTACTCCCACTAAACCGCTGCAACCAAGTCGGCAAATAATCCGCCTCTGGCAACCTTTGAAAATACTGACCCACATCAGCATCATCCTGGGGCAAGTTCGCCACCGTATCATTCACATCCCAAGTCACCTGCTGCCAAGAATCGAACACCACTTTCTCATAGGTGTGATTCGGATGCAGCGTCGCCACCACCCGTCCAGCCGGATCGTAAAACAGAATCGGCGTTACCCCCGTCATCACCAGTTCTTCTTCATCCTCATACAGATGTGTCGCACTAAAGAACGGTTCGTATTGCTTAACTGGCTTACCCTTATTGTTAAAAATCGTCCGTCCATTCCCCACCCAACGCGGATCGGTTTGAACCAGCTTGGTTTCGCCATTTTCTAACACCAGCTTACCCGGACGGTTCGCCGCGATATTGGCTTCTCGCAGCGGTGCATCCCCTGGCTCCGCCTGAATCTTCTTCTGAATCTCCCGCCCAAAGCCATCGGAATAACTAAAACCCACCTGCACTTTAGATTGTGTCCCCGCAGGTAAATTGCTGACATGCACCTCACGGGCGATCGTCGCTGCCACTACTGGCTGACGATCGGTTCTAAACTGCTCCAAATCATAAATAATTCGAGACGTAGCATTGCCCAACAACAATACTGCTTCCCCCAGCGGATTCGCCAAAAAAGCATCAATATCAGCTTGGGTTAAATCTGCCTTAAATTCATCAAGAGTATCCCCTTTGATTTCAGTTTCCTTACCCATCACTGCTGTGCCAGCTACCATTCCCAGGGCATCAAAAGCCGCCTGTGATCGATTGCCATTCGGGTCAATAATTTCCTGGGGCTGCATCGTCCGATAATCATTCTTTACCTGCACCGTATTTTGCAGCGGATCGATAGTTTTAACTACAGATAAAACATAGAGATCGTATTCCATCGGATAAATTGCCCCAAAGGGATCTTGCATCTGGGACGACACATAAAATTTATTCGGGTCAAACGCCTGTCGCCCAGAAGGAATCCACCAACCGACTTTATCTTCTTGTAAATTTTGCTGGACATACTTGCCTTCATCCCTCAGCAACGTCTCCATCTGAGCTGTTGTCATTTTGCCACCAAAATTCTGCGCCAACAAACCAGGCGTAAATGCCAGTTTGAAGCTCTCACCGGGCAATGCTAACGAGTCCACTTCACCTAGAGGTAAAGGCGTGGGGTCAAGCTTATTAGCATCAACATTCGATCGATAAAGCGCACGCACCCATTCTATCGGACGCTTCTGGATGAGATCGTCTACCGCCACCGTTTCGTAAGCAATCTCCGTCGCCGTTGCCAAATCAGCCCTTAACGTTTCTAGCTTGTAGGGAAAGGCGATCGGCAAGCCCGTCACTTCATAGGTGCGAGTTTCGATCGGCACCCCAAGCCGATACCAGTCTGGATCGTTGAGATCGCCATTCGGCTTGTTCGTTACCTGATTCTCCGTATAGGTAATAAACCGTTTGGCTTGTTCGGGATGTTGAGGAACGCGCCGAGGATAGGCAATACTCACCGACTTCAACACATTGCCAAACTCATCCACTTCCAACACCATCTCATGCGCAATCCGTGGATCGTTAGGATTGCGTTCATAGTGGTACGCAAGACTTTCCCGTGGATGCACAAAAAATACTGCAAAGCGATTTTCTTGCTGTAGTTGCACTACTTCCACTCTCAAGTTCTGCTCTGCCACACTGTAGGGATTTTGACTCTTGGTAGTACCATCATCTGCATAGATCTCCTGTCGAAGCATCGATCCCTTCAAAGCACGACAAGCTTGCCGCTCTTCATCTGCCGTCAATCCCGATGGTAAAACCGTATCTTCCAACAATACCGCTGCCGTATCTTCTGAATAGTATTCATGCTGACGGAAATAGGCTTCCAAGCGATTTCGTTCAATATAAGCCCCAGTATGAAACCAAGTCTTTGTATGTACAGGTGGCACAAACGACGCAGCATCTAAATTAGAACTCTCCGAAGAAGTCACATCAGGATTAATCGTCCCAATCTCCTCGGTATCCCACTGCTCCACCATCCCAAACCCCCGAAACTCTCGCTCCACCCCATCAAAATAACCATGATGATAAGCAGAAAGAGATACAAACCGATTACCAGAGATGCGATCGTAAGTCTCCACTCGCTCCACCACATGCACCGGAAAGGGTAGCTTCGTCACCCAAGGTTTACCCGCAAATTTATCTTGCAGATAGAACTTCGTCGAAGGCGCGTACTGCACTACCGTTTCTGCTCCCATATTATTGACAGTCTTCACCATCAAATGCGGTTTTTCGCCACCCATCAGATCGATATAGCGCATCGATCGCCGTCCATTCCCAGGCAGAGGCGAAGACCACACCAAGCAAGCAGTTCCATTCCCCAGTAGATCTAACGCCGTCACCGAAGCCACACTATCGATTACTGGAAAAGATTTCAATAACCGCTGCGCCGACCAACCATTCCCCGACTGATTAAAGTAAACCTTTACCCCTGAACCACTGAGATACAAAATATCCGTCGTTCCCGAACCATCAATATCCGCCAACACCACCCGGCGTTGATTAAAAATATCCTGGCGATCGAGCAAAGGAGCATCATCCATCGCCACCTTCGCCCCAAACCGCCCATAGCCTAAATTCGGCCAATAACAGACCTCACCATTGCGAATCCGCACAATATCAGTCAACCCATCCCCCGACATATCTGCCAAATGAATCGACTGAGTGCTATCAGCAAAAACCACCCGTGGCCCCTGCTCCTCATCCCAAGGCTGAACCATCCGTTCTGCTGCCCCAAAACCATCTTCTGCCAAGGAAGGATGCCAAACAAAACAGCTATCTTCGGTAATTAGAATGTCACTATGTCCATCCCCATTCAGATCGATAAACTTCAAATTAGGATTTTCCCAATCCAAATTCGGCAAAGACTTAAAGGAGGTGTAAGGCTCCCATTGTTCATCTGCTGTCCGCTCATAAAATCCCGGCACCGCCCCACGCAACGTCACCACATCTGGTCGTCCATCTCCCGCCAAATCTAAAAACTGCGCCCCATTCGCCAAGCCACTAATCGGCTTACTAGCCACCAGTTCCACTGCCGCAAACTGCGCCTCAATATGTTTAGATTCCTTGGGGATATTATTAATCGGACTGATATTGCGCTTATAAAACCAACCATTGCCCTGCTCCGTCAAAATGCCAGACAAGCCTTCTCCATCCAGATCAATCCATTGATAACGACTTCCATCCAAGCCCTCTGGCAAGTTCTCTAAACTTTTGGGATCAACCTCCCGCACCGTTTCATCAATTATCGGCTCACTATAAGTAAACTCCACTGGTGGCAAAGATTTCTGGATGTACCCAGCATTATTCCGCTTATAGCCAGTCTGGGTAGCTGCTAGCAGCCGAGAGTAAATCGGATTCCGTGCATCTGTCGGATCTTGTTCATAGGAATACTGGAAATCTGTTGATCGCACCAAACAATCCTGCCCCACGTTTTCCTCAGTAGGGAAATGATGAAACATCAAAACCCGCTGACATAAACGATAGGTGCGAACTTCAAACCCCGATCGATACATCGAAAACGGATCGTTCCGCGCTGTCCACAGCCCAACATCACTAGGCTTAGGATTCGCTAGATTATGTTCTCCATAGTCAAACACCACCTCAAACAGCCAATCTGTTCGCAGACTTAGATCTTCATTAGGTTGGTGCGGGGTGAGATTTCCATAATAAACATGCTTCAAATAGCGATTAGCTGATCGACTCCCAGGCGTGCGATTGCGCTCGTGTGCTTGAGCCAAATTAATCCCGCCAGAATCTTCAGCTTTGTACTGATAACGAATCGCATTGCCCTTGTCATCATAGCTCTCACAGATCAGCCAGCTAAAAACGTGGTTGCGATTCTCCGGATCGGCTATGCGGCTTTCCTGCGTCTTCCCGTAAATAGTTGTAATGTTGTCCTTCGAGAGCGATCGCCAGTGCATCTCCCCCGAATCAACCTTCGTCCACCGTTCAATCCTGGCAAACAGTCCTTCAATCCTTGGCCGATACCGGCGTACCTGATAACCATCTCGCACCAACTCATCAACATTGCCATTCTTCAGCACTGGCACCAAGTCTTCAGCACCCGACAACATAAATACATCGAAATCCTGACTATCCCAATACCGAGGCAAGCCTTTATCGGTTTTGCGCGTAATCGATGGCAGAGCCAAATTCCAGCCCAAGCCAAAGATGCCATTTCCTGCTCCAGAATCGTAGGAAATTGATAACTGCGCTCCGAATCCCGATCTACCTGGGGTGGTGGCGATCGGCACACTCATTGAACCAGTTCCCGTCACTGGATTAGCGGCAAACTTTTCCCCCATGCCTTTAATCGCTCCCCCTCCTTTGGGAAGTGTTACGTTAGGATTTGGAGGGGTAAAGTAGTTTTTATTTTGATCTACTTCTTGCTCATTCGACTGCTGATTTGAAGGGCTAGACATAATCTTCAAATTCAAAAATGGCGGTTAATAGTAATAATTTGGCTTTATGCTTCTTACTTTCCGATTTTTCGCAGATTTTGAAGCAATTTGAGTGTTTATTGTAATATTTTTTAATATAGAGTAGTGACTTGTGCACTGTCTAGCCGAGGACAGTATAGCAACCGTCAAGGCTATTAGGACATAGACTAGACTAATCATCTCACGAGTGTTGAAACAATGCCAAAACCCTATAGCTACGATTTTCGTCAAAAAGTAATCGAAGCAATTGAGTTGGATGGACGCAAAAAATGCGAAGTAAGTGAAATCTTTAATATCAGCCGTAACACGATTAACCTCTGGCTAAAACGCAAAGAGCAAACGGGAGACTTATTACGGTCAGCTTTTATGTGTGAAACTTCACACATAAAAGCTGACCTTACCTAAACAGAATCGACCACCTGGCAATAATCATAAAATTACCAACTGGCAACAATTCTATGAGTTTGCCAGCAGATATGGAGACAAAACCCAGGCACAGATGGCTGAGCTATGGTTCGAGGATATTAGTCCTCGAACGATTTCCCGAGCATTAAAGAAAATAGGCTTCACGCGAAAAAAAAGACTTATGGCTACCTCGAACGAGATGAAACCAAGCGTCAAGTATTTTTGGAGCAGTTAGCTGCGATTGGGACAGAGAATATTGTTTATGCAGACGAAGCGGGGATGGATAATCGAGATCAATATGCATCTGGATGGAATAAATGTGGCGAACGCTTTTATGCGCTCAAGTCGGGACGGCGACAAGGACGTATTAACATGATTGCTGCATATTGTAATCGACAATTAATCGCACCGTTTACAGTTGAAGGGGCTTGTAATCGAATAGTTTTTGAAACCTGAATTGAAACTTGCTTAATTAAATCACTGAAACCAGGACAGTGATTGGTGATTGATAATGCTACTTTTCACAAAGGGGGGCATATCGAACAATTGATTGAGCCGGCAGGATCTCATGTGTTGTGCTTACCACCTTATTCTCCAGATTTCAACAAGATTGAACAATGCTGGTCATAGCTCAAAAGTCGTAAATGTGACTTAAACCATAACTTTGCCGTTTCAGCAAAGCAAAGTGTTAGTTTTTCGTAAATTGACATATGATTAATATCTTAAAAATAAACCATAAATTTGCCAAAAGTTTTAAAATAAAGCATAAGCTTGCCGAAAGTAATACAAAAAAATAAATATTTAAAAACATTGTCATTATTTATTATTTGATTAGAGGATATTTTTGAGAAAAGTGATAGCTTGAGAGATATTTAATAAATAATTCTCAACCATTTCAAGTGAATTATCTACTGGCAAAGCGGATTGAAATTTACTCAATCTATAGTTCGGTAAGTTCACTTTGATAAAGGATCGAGTTGAAGAATCTTCCCAAAAATAATTGACCCTCAAAACTGCAATTATTTGCCGTAATGATTGGGGAGTAACTCCACTACCTTCAATTTTTAATTTGAAGTTGTCAACAACTATCTTCCAATCTTGTTGAACTTGAATTCCGTATTTGAGGGTATGATTAATTTGCCCGCCAGCAAAAGTCCACCAAAGAACTCGCTCTGGTTCTATCTCGATACTAAGTTTTGCACTAGCCAAAACAGGACTTAATTCTTGTCTCCATTCATTCAGAGACATTTGGGATTTCTCATCTATATAAGGAATGTGATCGCATCTTATGAGTACTTCTTTAATTTCTTGGCAAATCTCAAAGCTGAGTAGTTGAGGAATAAAACCACCCCAGGTAGGTTGTTTTCCACGAGGAGCAGGAATTACCTTCACTGTTCGGTCTTGATGGTTGATATAATTTACCACCCAAGCTTTCCCGCTGAGAAGGAACGAACTCATATCCTCTACAAGTTTGTCAACGAAATTTTGTTCTAGTGAGCCGATAACGTAACCTGCTTCAGTTGAAACTTTGTACAGTTGGGGACTGCTAAAGACGGCGTATATTTCCATGAAGTTGCGACGACCAAAGGTTTTTTCAGTTTCATCTCCAATGGAAAGCAATCCTTCTGAGAGAAATAAAAAGTTTTCTCGCACCATATAAGTAATCAAATGCTCAAATTCACTATGACTGATGCCTGAAAAATCAGAAACAAGGGATAGTTGTTGCCAGCATTGTTCTGCACTAATTGCACTAAATTGAAGAGTTAAAGCTAATATTTGATGGACTAAAACCGACCATACTCGCTTGTTAGTCGGCACAGACTCAACCCAGCCTTTCTTAGCTAGTTCGATGAGAGCGATCGCCTGAAGGACTGTCTCGATATCTTCACAAAAGAAGGTTGTATTAGCTCTTTGTCCTTCTCTCCTTCCCGTCCTTCCCAGACGCTGTAAAAATGAGGAAACGGTAGAAGGAGCGTTAGCTTGTAAAACCAAATCTAGGTCGCCTACATCTACTCCTAGTTCTAGAGTAGAAGTACAGATAATACTGGTATTGCTACCACGATGAAAACGTTCTTCGGCAGCAACCCTTTCTTCTGCTGACACGGAGCTATGATGCACAAATACGTCAATACCCTGATCTTGCATCTGTTCGGCAATTTTTTCGGCTAGAGAGCGACTTTGACAGAAGAACAGACTTTTTTTACCTTGAGCTATTTGGCTAGCTTTTTCGGAAATCGCTCTAGTAGTTTCTTGATAGTAAATGCGGAGGTCTTTTTTAGAGGGAACGTGAGGCGGATCGATAACGCAGCCTTCTCTGTTAGATGTTCCTTGCAACCATTGCAGAATATCTTGAGGATTACCGACGGTTGCGCTTAAACCAATACGCTGCACATCGTTATTTGTATAATGGAATAACCTTTCCAAGACAGATATTAAATGAGTCCCGCGATCGCTACCTGCCAAAGCATGAATTTCATCCACAATTACCACACGAAGATCGGCAAAGAGTTTATTGTGAGGAACTTTAGAGGATAACAGCATTACTTCTAATGACTCTGGAGTAGTCATTAAAATATGAGCAGGTTCTTTGATAAAAGCTTTCTTCTCAGATACTTTAATATCCCCATGCCAAACGAAACGTTGCAAACCTACCATTTCGGTATAGGTTTTAAATCTTTCAGCTTGGTTGTTGAGTAAGGCTTTGATGGGTGCAATATATATAGCTCCTGTGGTTTTAGGTTCTCGTTCAATCAAGTTGGCTAAAACCGGAAAAATAGATGCTTCTGTTTTCCCTCCAGCAGTAGGAGCAAGAATAATCGCGTTTTTGCCATCTAACAAAGCATGGGATGATAATTCTTGAACGGGACGTAAAGATGACCAGCCGAGACGGGAAACTATCGCCTGTTGTAAACGAGGTGGAAAACGGGCAAAGGCAGATGTCATAATTAAAGTCTGAAGTCTGAAGTCTGAAGTTTTATTTTTTTAATTGCTTAGGTCAGAATCTCTGTATTACTTGTTTGAGGCTTTAATAGTTAAAATTCTACGGCTGCATAACCGTTGAGATCATCTGGTTCTGATTCAAAGTAATCTTGTTTATGAATAATATTGTTTTCTTCATCGGTTAAGTTTTGGGGTTTAAACTCTTCCAGTCGAGAAGGATCGAAGTTT
>JBJOOY010000320.1:0-2928 GCA_046051065.1 Cyanobacteriota bacterium | reverse complement strand
TTTTGATAACTTAAAATGCAATATCATCAGTAATTTAGCTGATTTTAATAGCCAAATTATCCAATTATATGATGTTTTATACAGCAATTATTTTTTACTATTTCAATTAGCGCGGAGAGTAAATCACAGTCTAGCTAAGGACTCGGTCTAATCTTGGTTGTCAAGATTGACCTCAGCAATAATCAGCAATAATATAGTGAAACTGTAAAATACAACACCTATCGATCGAGCGACTAACAACCAGTTGGTTACCTGAAGAAGTGATTCATTCGATAGCGGGTAGACACCATTCGTGACAAGTTAAGCTTCAATCGCAGTTGTCATACCAATTTAAATGGTACCCACGACAGATAGATCGTTAATATATCGAGTATTCAATATCTAGCCAATTTGATCCCACATTCCGCTAGTCCAAGCGATCGAAAAATAATTAAAACGAAGCCATAGGATCGTAGGGACTTTATTATCAATAAGCTTAGACTATTGATAATAATCTGTCGATCGTCAAAAAAGAGGCTAAATCGCTAAAAGTGTTGCTAGGCAAGGATTATTGTTTTAATTATTTTTTAGGCGATCGAACTAGCGGAATGTGGGTTTGATCTGTCATCTACTCGATTTAAATTGGTATCAAGATGCTTGAGAAGATGGCTCAAAGAAAAATTGGTCGTCACTACGCATATGTTCAGCAACCAGTTGTCAATTTACTTACAAGCCATAACGTAAAGACAAACTAAAAGTATTGTCCCGGTAAACATTAGAAGTAGGTGCGATGGTTTTGCGAAAATCGATCGCCGCAGTATTCCAGCCTAAAGACAGTACAGAATTGGAATTAGGATCTAATGCTAAACTCAAACTAGCACCATAGGGATTGCTAGAAACATTTCGATCGGCTGCTGTGTAAAAGGCTCCGATCTTCAGTCGATCATTAACTTTCAACCCAACATTAAAAATAGTCTTACTCTCTGTTGATTCTGGCAACAGATTGCCAATAAACTGAGTTCCACCTACAGATATATTCCCAAGATTGACATTTAGACCTGCGCTAACAGAGCTTTGAGTCGTCCGAACTGGGAGAGATTGAACTAGAGTTGCGCCGTTGATAATATAGTTGGCATCGACCCCCAACGTCAGATTATTCCGGGGATTAGATCCCAGCGCAATCGCTTGAGTAGCATTACCAAAAACCTGGGTAGAATGTTCGGGATCGGGATTGACATAACCAATCCCACCGATATTAAAACTCATCCCTTTAGGGTTAACTACCGAGTAGTCGGTACCCACATAGGCTTTAATATCCTGGGTAGTTTTAGCCGATCGATCGTCGATACTCACATTGGCAATCGCACCTGTGAAGTAATGCCAAGCACTATTTTCATTTAAACTCACACCTGTAAAACTAATGTGAGGATAATAATTCGTGCGTTGACGGAGGGTTTCGACATCAACCCGATCGACATCCCGATTATAAACAGTTACATACCCCTGACCATATGCATTTTGTAGACCGCTGGAATTAAATGCAAAGTTATTGAGATTCACATCTACCGGAACGCTTCCACCTTCACCACCACCACTAGCGACAATCTCTTGGCTACGACGGGTGATATAGGAAAAGTCTCGCTCGATTTTTCGATCGACTACAGGCGATAACCCAATCCAAACTGATTGATGACTGGCTTCTGGTGGTGTATTGGGATCTGCCCCGCGACTGGCGGCATAACCCGTCCCTGTTTGATAAACTGTCTGACTATTTTCGGGAATTCGCACCGCATTCGCTGCGCGATAGAGATTGGGATTGACGACAATTTTAGCACCCGGCTTACCAGGGGCAATGTTCGATTTAGCTGCTGGTAAAACTTGCCCCAGCACTTGCACTGCGGCATTTAAAAGTTGATTGCCATCTTTATTAATATAATTAGCCGACCTAATCGTTCGATCTAAGGTCGATTCAGCGCCATTGGTGGCAAAATCCTGATTCATGCGCGTGTAGTTAATTGCTACCGCACTAGCGATATCTTCGCGCCGACTTCCAGTCTGGATCGGGTTTGCCGACCACGGTGTTTCGACGGTTCCGACCGCAGGTATATATAAATCAAGTCCATAATTCGGCCCGTTCGGATTAGCACCACCCTGAAATCCAGGTTGCCTAATTGCGGCTAAGTCTGCGGGGGAAATAACATCACCATATTGGGACGTAAGTTTGGTGTCTGTTGGTTGTAATTTACGTTGGTCGATCGTACTATCGTCGATTTTGACACCAGGGAGGTAAGTACAAGTTCGCCCCGAACCATCGAGACAATTGGCATCTAGACTAATTTGTGTGCGTTGGCCTAATAATGTTTGGGGTTTGGAGATAGACACAGCAATATCTTGCTGTTGAGCGACACTCCGCACGCCAACAGATTCATTGGTGCTATTTACGCGCACCACTCTGTCTTTAGTGACGCTTTGAATATTATCAGCTTTAATTAGTTTATAAATATTAAAGTTAAGATCGCTAGTCCGAAAATTTCCCGATTCATATCCGATTTTTCCTACTACTGTGCCAGTAACGTGCGAAATTTTATCGCCATTCAGGATAAATTGGGTGGAGAATGGATCTTCAGGATTAATCGATTCTGGGGCGACAATATACCGCGAATCTAAGGTTGAGTTCTTAGCATTGGGTGCAACTGGAACGTTGGGAGATGGAACGGCAGGTGTATTATTTGGTGCAATTGGCGCGTTGGGAGATGGAACGGCAGGTGTATTATTGGGTGCCGGAATCAATTCGGGTGTAAGCACAGAGCCGATCGGGCTGAGCGCGCTTTGTGCCTGAAATGTGGAGGGGGAGATGATGAAGTTGGGAATTGCCAACGAGGGCGGAAATGAGGATGGGGAGATGATTACGTTGGGAATTGCCGAGGGCGGAATCGAAGAGTTCGACGG
>JBJOOY010000319.1:0-2886 GCA_046051065.1 Cyanobacteriota bacterium | reverse complement strand
GTTTTTTGAGACTCTGAAGCAACGACCAGATCAGGGTGATGCCAACGATCGGAATCAATGCAAACACATACAGTAAGGGCGGATGAAACAGCTTATATCGCAAACTTTCAAAGAAAATTGGGGTAATAATCGCAATACCTACAGTACCTGCTAATGTCGTCCATGCGGCAATTTTGGCCGTGCGATAATGAATTGCCTGAAGTTCTCCTTCAGTTTTGAGAATCAGATAAGTAGAGCCAATCAAGACATAGCCTTGGATCAATGTTAGGGCGACAAATAAAGATTGCCAATTCATCCAATCCCAAGTAGAACCGATAAAATGACCCAACCGATCGACTTTAATTCCGGCTAAAATTGCGCCAGCCGAAAATCCTTGACCGAGGGCAGCCAGGAAACTACCAGCCCCAAAAGCTGTATTCCACAATAACTTGCGATCGGAATGTTCGCGAAATTCAAATGCTACGGCACGAAAAATAAAGCCAAATAACATTACCATAATTGGGATGTATAAAGCTTGCAATAAAGTTCCATAAGCCAGCGGAAACGCACCAAATAATGCACCGCCAGTAATTACCAACCAAGTTTCATTTGCATCCCAAATATTTCCGAGACTAGTCATTAAGATGCCCCGACTTTCTTCGGTAGAACTAGTCAGAGAAAGAATCCCTACGCCTAAATCGAAGCCATCGAGCATCACATATAGAAATAAAAATAGCCCAATAATGGCAAACCATACTTGCGGGAGAAAATGATCTAAGGCACTCATTTTTTTAGGGGGTAGGGGACAGCATATCTACTAGTTTAGATCGATTATTTTGAATGAGCTAAAAAATCGATCGGGCGATCGTCAAATTTCAGCAGCTTTAAATTCTCAAGCAGATAGTGCCATAGTAGTTTCACGATCGAATAGATGAATTTTATCTATTGCGACAGACAGCCATACTTCTTGACCGATCGTCACTACTTTATCTGGTGAAACTCGGACTTGGAGAACGAGATCGTGTGGTACGGGATCTCGATCGGTAAATCGATCGAGATTTCTGACTTTAACGGCGATATAAGTATCATTTCCCAAAGCTTCGACTGTTTCTACCACGCCCTGAAAATTCTTGGTTGCAGGTAAACCTAAAGTTAGATGTTCGGGACGAATTCCCATTAATAAAGATCGGCCATAATATTTACTGAGGAGCGATTCCCACTCATCTGCAAGAGCAGTCCGAAATTGATTATTAACGATTGATAACGGCGATCTAACTTGGATCGGAATGAGATTCATCGGTGGTGAACCAATGAATTGAGCTACAAAAATATTAACAGGATGGTTATAAATTTCTAGTGGGGTATCGACTTGTTGAATTTGACCTTTATTCATTACCGCAATTCGATCGCCCATCGTCATCGCTTCTGTTTGATCGTGCGTGACATAGATAGTTGTCGTTCCCAATTGACGCTGCAATTTAACAATTTGAGTGCGTGTTTCGGCACGTAATTTAGCATCGAGATTGGATAAAGGCTCATCCATTAAAAATACCTGCGCGTCACGCGCGATCGCTCTACCTAATGCTACTCGCTGTTTCTGTCCGCCCGAAAGTTCTTTGGGGAAGCGATTTAATAGTCCTTCAATTTGGAGCATTTGGGCAACTTGCAAAACTTTTTGAGCGATCGCTTGTTCGCGTGGGGTAACATATTGCAAACCTCGGGGGAAACCTCGGCTGATTTCTACTAAAAAGTTTTCGATCTGTGGTGATAGTTTACCCTTGGTTAGCTCTATATTTGAGGTGCTGCGCCGCAATCCAAATGCGATATTGTCATATACGCGCATGTGGGGATAAAGAGCGTAACTCTGAAACACCATCGCAATATCTCGCTCTTTTGGGGGCAAATCGTTAACTAATGTCTCACCAACTTTAATATTGCCAGCAGTTAGAGTTTCTAACCCCGCAATCAATCGCAGGAGCGTACTTTTACCACAGCCAGATGCACCGACTAATACCATAAACTCACCGTTGTTTACGGTTAAATTAATTCGCCGCAAGACACTTTCTCGATCGGTGAGATCTTTAGCTTGGGCGGTACTTTTTCCCCGAGGAACAGGAGTATAGCTTTTGTAAATATTTTCTAGAACGACTTGTGCCACGGTAGATTGCATCAATTTGTGGAATCTTTATTTTCCCACATTATCATCAGCGTCAAGGTCGATCGATCTCGATTCCATTCAGCCAAGGGGATGAAATTGCCACTGTAACGTAGCTTGAGTCGTAACTTGTGTATAAAGTAGAGATGATCCAGCATCATTTTCCGCAATGATTAATCCCCAGATTCACCGCAGCCAGTTAGCTAATGGTATTACAGTGCTAACGATCGTCAATCCTGCCGCAGATATCGTGTCTAGCAAATTGTTTATTCCAGCGGGAAGTAGGTGGGAACCAGGCGATCGATCGGGATTAGCACACCTGCTAACATCCGTACTAACCAAGGGTACACAGCAGTTATCGGCGATCGAAATTGCCGATCGGATCGAATCAGTGGGGGCGGGATTAGGCGCAGACGCTACAACAGACTACATACAATTGAGCCTGAAAACAGTGAGAGAGGATTTAACAGATATATTTAAGTTAGCTGGAGATCTTATCCGCACACCATCCTTCCTGGAAGATCGAATCGAACTCGAACGCAAGTTAACCCTGCAAGCAATTAAATCGCAAACAGAGCAACCATTCAATAATGCTTATCGCCAATTAAGAGATTCATTATATGGCACACATCCCTACGCTCGATCGCCACTGGGAACAACCGCTACAGTCAGCCAAATTACCCGCCAGGACTTACTTAACTACCATCAAGCCCATATTCGTCCCGATCGACTGATTATTTGCTTTGCTGGGC
>JBJOOY010000318.1:0-4778 GCA_046051065.1 Cyanobacteriota bacterium | reverse complement strand
GCAAATTAATGCGGTTACAGTTAGGAATTTTGCAGAGCAATTCATCACCCCTTGCGCCAATTCCTAACCTGCTCATATTTAGTACACCTATCTAATTATAGAAGTTCCAGCAATGAATACTACCATCGAGCAAACTCAGAATAGTACGAAAGTCTTGCAAGAATTGGTAATGCGATTGTCTCGATTAGGCTATTCGGAGTTTTACGCCAGCTTTAATCCTGCGGCTCCTTTGAGCTATTGGCAGCGAAATTTAGAAGATCTTCCTCCTTATTTAGCTCCTTTTGTCCACTTGTTTATGTTGGGGGAACCAGTCGATACTTTATCCGTTGAAAGTGCAATCGGGGACTTATTGTCGACTCTTTGCGAACTCGAACTGTTGACTCATACTGCACAGAAGCAAGTAGTGACTAACGATCTCGTATTATTACCAGTCTTGGGAAACTGGTTGTTTTTCCAGAAGCCCCAACCAAATCCCTATATCTACTTCGGTGATGATTCCATTGCTCTGCTGCTTCGGTTACGCCCAAAACGCTATGGCCGCTGCTTAGACCTCTGTTCTGGTCCAGGGATACAAGCTCTGCACTGTAGCTTGTTTGCCAGTGAAGTAGCTGCCGTAGAAATCAATCCCAAAGCTGCTAAGCTCGCTCGCCTGAACGTTTTAATGAATGGTCGCGAGCAAATAGTGTCAGTATACAACGGTGACTTGTATGAACCAGTAGCCGGACAGGTCTTCGATACAATCGTTGCCAACCCTCCCTTGCTACCGTTTCCAGACGATATTCCTTATCCTTTTGTCGGTCATGGTGGCGCGGATGGGATCCGAGTCGTCCGACGCATCCTCAATGGATTTCCTACTGCCCTAGCGAAGGATGGTGTGGCACAGATCATTGGCACTTGTCTGAGCAAAGGCAGATCCCCACTGATTGCCGATGAACTCGATCGGTGGGCGAGCGAGCATAACATGGATGTGTTGCTGACAGTGACTAGTCTACAGCCGTTGGCTCCAGGGACTACTTATTTTGATGGTTTAGTGGCAACCTCTGCAACTAGTTCCAATGTCGATCCTCAAGTCATTCAAACTGCATTTGCGCAACTCCTAACGCAAACTGGCGCAAATTTCCTCAGTGGTTATTTTCTACATATTCGCCACGGTTCCGGTAAACTACATATCCAAAATCTTGCGCAAATGGGAGCAGCAGGGTTATGGTACATCTAGTGAGTTATGAAATATCTAGTGAGTTATGAAATATCTAGTAAATCACAAACGTTTGTCAGCTGACAAAATCATCGCGGTTAAGTCTGACCTATGAACGAATTTATCTCTCGGATGTTTGTGCAGCTTTCTCTTTCACCCTCGCAGCCATTAGCGATCGATGGAACTTGGAAGGGATTTATGCGCTTGGGCAACTCAGAAATCCAGATGTCAGTTTGTTTTTTTGCACAACCAGAGTTGCAAGCCACGATCGAAATCCCCGCCCAAGGAGTCAAAGATCTGCCACTGCGGCAAGTGCAACTAAAAGGTAAAACCGTTCGCTTTGAGTTACCTGCGGGCACAAATATCGGATATTTTAAGGGCAAGATCGACGATGGCTCGATTAAAGGAACTTTTCGCCAAGGTCTTGCCACAACTTCTTTTGAACTAAGAAAAGGCAAAGTCAGTCAGGACAATCTCGCGGTGATTATTGATGAAATCAAAAAGTTGCCTGGATCGATCTCTCTTACTTGCCTCCAGCTAGGAGATGAGCCGAGGGTTGTAGCTGAACTCGCGCCCGATCTCCCCTTGGCTATCGGTAGTAGCTTTAAGCTGTATATTTTGGGAGCACTGATCGATGAAATCTTGGCGCAGCGATCGAGCTGGGAAACTATTGTGCATCTTGCAGCAGAGTACCGTTCTCTACCATCTGGCATTTTACAAGATTGGCCCATCAATGCCCCTGTGACTCTGTATAGTCTAGCAGCATTAATGATTGCCATCAGCGATAATACCGCTACTGACAATCTGCTTTTTTATCTTGGTCGCGATCGGGTAGAAGCGGCTTTGACCAAAATGCATCACCAGCAATCGGAACTAACGATCCCATTGCTGGCCACTTTTGAAATGTTTACTCTGAAGTACAGTCCCGATAAACAAATGGGTCTTGATTATGTCCAGGGCGATCTGGCAACCAAGCGTGACCTGTTAAAAAAAATTCAGGAGCAGCCACGCGGACAAATCAATACCCTGGAACCTTGCCAGATTGACCAGCTAGAATGGTTTTCTTCCACAAAAGATCTGTGTATGGCAATGAATTGGTTGCGGGAAAAGACTCAACTAGAACCTGTTGCTTCAGCAAGAGAGATCCTCGCGGTCGAGAAACAGCTATTGTTCAGTGATGAAATCTGGGATTTTGTTGGTTTTAAAGGGGGTTTTGAACCTGGTGCTCTTAATTTCACCTTCTTACTCCAACACGTCCAAGGCACTTGGTATGCTTTATCCGCAACCTGGAATAATCCTAACGCATCTCTAGAACAAGAGAAGTTTGTTTCTCTCCTGCAAAGGTTTATAGATGTTTTAGAGATATCTAACATTGATTGACAACTGGTTGACTGTAGTCAATGAGAGTATCTAAATGAAAACATTTCTCGCTCAATTTGGAATTTTGTTTGGTCTGGGTATTTTAGGTATCGTAGCTTTAATCCCAACTCAGATTCCCTTACTTCAACAGCAATTGCGAGCATATTCGCAGACCGATGTACCTCCTTTATGGATAATTCTAATTTCTATCAACTTGCCAGAAGTGTTGCTGCTAATTATTGCTGTGAGCATTGGCATTTTTTGCACGTCTCCTTTGGCGTTGTCTTCGCGCTTAATCGATAAGTTGGTTGTTCGCAAAGCTTCAACAATCTCGCTTGCTCAGGAATTGAAATGGAGCCTTGGCGTTGGACTGAGTACAGCAGTGCTGGTACTGGGGTTGGATTGGTTGATGACACCTTTATTACCCAAGGCTTTGCAGTCTCAAGCTGCTACCCCCAAATTCTATGCTATTGCTGGCATCTTCCACGGTGGTTTGACCGAAGAAATTTTAATGCGGTGGGGGTTAATGTCTTTTTTGGTTTGGGCACTCTGGAAAATTTTCAAAAGAGGCACTAATCTGCCTAGTCGCTGGATTTATCAAACGGCTATTTTAATAGCTGCACTATTATTTGGTCTCGGTCATTTACCAGCAACAGCAGCACTCGTACCCCTAACTCCATTGTTAATTGGCAGGGCAGTGCTTTTAAATGGAATTGTGGGAATTGGCTATGGTTGGCTTTTTTGGCAATACTCATTAGAAGCTGCCATGATTGCTCACATATCCTTTCATGTGTTGACTGCCATTGTCAGTCCGAGCTGAAAGTCCGAGCTGAAGTGGGTTCAATTCAGGGTAAGCGAATCTCAAATGCGCTTGACAACTAGGCCGTAGTTGAGGATCGGGGAATGCCCAATGTTTACGAATTGCGGCGTTGCTGGATTGGGGTATGATTAAGAGCGATCGACATAAAAATCTCCGTCAATATTCTCTGTCCGTCGCTGAGTTAAGTGTGCCATAATTTCTCGCTAATGATGGTCATTTATAATTGTAACTTCGATCGAGATGTAGAGTAATACCACTTATATTTTAATCCAGCAACGCGAAATTTAATCCCGATCGCTTACGATTTAACTTGACGATCGAGCCACTCCACGAATAGCTTAGAAAGAATTTGTTGGTATAAAATTCGGCGTAATGGGACGCAAACAAAAATCATAGTAATAAAAATAAAAATGAATCTACCCATGCAGGTGGCTTGGGAATTGGATTGCCCAGCCGTTCAAACACCCGGAGTGCTACGATATGCACTACAAAAAGATAGATAAATTTACCACATAAGATCGAGAAGATTGCCAAGATTTGAATTGTGAGCAGATTAGGTTCGGCGAGGATCCCCAATTGCACGAACAACCATTCTACAAAATCGTGAATTCTGGCCATTAGATACATCCATAGATCTTCACCCAGTAATACCGAAGTCAACCACAATTGAAAGAAGAACCCGACACAGCCTAGCAAAGCACCGAGCGAGATCGAAGTGTTAGACGACAATGACAGACCTCAAGCTCTAATTTCGATCGATAATTGCTAAAATCCTCAATATCATTTAACACGCTGATGTACTCAATCGCAAGTTTTTAGGCATCAACGATCGATCGAGGCAGTTAAACAGGTATAGTCGATCGTGGGGATTGCATCCTGTGATTTGTATTTTCTAGTTGAAGAAATTTATGGCACGCTACGACGTATACGGACTTGGTAACGCTCTACTCGATATCGAATGTGAAGTAGAACCGCAAGTTCTGCAAGAATTGAACATCGACAAAGGTGTGATGACGCTGCTAGATGAAGATAGTCAAAACAAAATTATTCAGCATTTAGGTAACAGCACCACCAAACGTGCCTGCGGCGGTTCTGGTGCGAATACAATTGTTGCAGTCAGTCAGTTTGGGGGTAAAGCCTTTTACTCTTGCAAAGTCGCTCAAGATGAACCTGGAACATATTATCTGAACGATCTGACTCAATGCGGTGTCGATACTAATCTCAAACTTTACCCGCCAGCAGCAGGGATTACGGGTAAATGTCTGGTATTTGTTACTCCCGATGCCGATCGTACCATGAATACATTCCTAGGTATTTCTTCTAGTTTCTCTGAAGCTGAATTAGTGCCCGATGCGATCGCCAATTCCACTTATACTTATATTGAAGGCTATCTAGTTACCGGAG
>JBJOOY010000317.1:0-2511 GCA_046051065.1 Cyanobacteriota bacterium | reverse complement strand
ACTAACTGGAGATCGTCAACCAGTCGCAGCTTTAATCGCCCAGCAACTCGGCATTGTCGATGTTTATGCAGAGGTGCTGCCTCAAGACAAAGCCGAAATTATTCAATCCTTGCAACTTAATCCTGAATCCGCTGGCTACCCACACCGAGTAGCGATGATTGGCGATGGGATTAATGATGCACCCGCTTTAGCACAAGCAGATATTGGGATCGCGATGAATGCAGGTACCGATGTCGCGATCGAGGTTGCTGATATTATTTTGATGCGCGATCGATTGCTAGATGTAATTTACGCGATCGAGCTATCCACAGCCACGATCGCCAAAATTCGTCAGAATCTGTTTTGGGCAGTAATTTACAACTCGATCGGGATTCCGGCTGCGGCTGGGTTACTATACTGGTTTAACTGGGGCGGAATGTTAAGTCCATCAGCCGCTGGTGCAATGATGGCATTAAGTTCGGTGAGTGTGGTGACTAACTCACTATTCCTGCGCTGGGAAATGACCGATCGATCGGATTAACTCAGCGTGAACACTGAAATTTCTGGACGACAATTAAACCGAGCATAGATTTTGACACTGCCGATGCCACGATTGGTATATTGAATCATGTCACCCACTTGATAACGTCCGAGCGGATATTTTTGTGCGAGTTCGGGGACGTATCCATCAAAAAATGGCAGGCGAATCTGTCCACCATGAGAATGCCCCGACAGTTGGAGCCCAAATCGTTTGGTAGCAGCAACTTCATCGGCAAAGTCTGGCTCGTGAGCTAGCATAATTGCCGCACCAGTTGGGGGTAATTGGGCAAGCACTCGATCGAGTTTATCTTCCTTAGCAAAAACATCCCCAACTCCAGCAATATGTAATGTTGCCCGATCCCGCTTGAGCGTATAAACGTCATTTTCTAACAGCTTAATTCCATTCATTTTTAATGCGGTGCGGATCGGATCGGCATCATTATAAACATCATGATTGCCTAAAATAGCCAACGCTCCATCGCGAGGATGTAATCTTGCATATATATCTAATAAGTCAACATGTCTTCTGGGCAATCTACTGACATGATCGCCAGTGATGACTACCAAGTCTGGTTTTTGCTCGTTGACAGCATCGATTACGCTATTCAACTGTTTGCGATTGATGATATCTCCAGCATGGAGATCGCTAATTTGGACGATGCGATAACCTGCAAATGCTCGATCTAGATGTGGTAAAGTAATCTCAATTTGCTTGACTTCAAACCAGAATGGCTCGATTTTATGAGCATACATGCTACACAGAAACAGTGACGTACACACGAGTAACAGGAATTGAATCAGCTTCAATAATCTAAATTTATATCTGCGCATAAATGTATAAGTAACGGCTCGCCTGGGTTTATTGGGGAAAATTTAGCGATAGCGGAATTTTGCCCATCTACTCAATTTTAACTTTTACCTAATTTTTACTGTTAGATTAGCTGAAATTTTACTGCCAATAGTCAGACAGAAATAGATGAAACCACGATCGCGATCAGCTTGGCTGATTAAAATTTCGCCAATTTCAATCAGCCAAATTTATCACCATAACTACGGGAGAGCCGATCGATCGGATTTAATTGTGGATAGCTAAATTAGTCAATCGATTAGTCATTTGCCGAGTTGGGAATAGTACTCTAAATTCAGATCCGATCCCAACTTTACTGACTACAGAAATAGAACCACCACAACGTAGTAAAATATTTTGGGCGATCGTCAGTCCCAATCCGGCGCTATTATTTGCTTCATTTAGTAAATTACGCACGCGATAAAAGCGACCGAAAATCTTGGATATTTCGGCTGTCCCAATCCCAATCCCTGTATCTTTAAACTCTAACTGAACATAGTCACCCTGCACGCTAGCCCTAACAAATACTTGTCCACCCTCAGGCGTATATTTAATTCCATTATGTAATAAATCGATCGCGATTTGACGTAACCACATCTCCACACAGCAAACTGTCGGTAAATTGTCAGAAATAGTATAGCCCAACTTCACCCCTTTTTCTGCTGCTAAGGGTTGATAAGTACTCACTATTCCTGGTATAACCTGAGACAGGTGGATCGGTACAACCACACTTGAATTTGATGTGCGTTCGAGTGCCAATAGTCTCATGGCACCATTAATCAGCGAGCTTTGCCGATCGCATTCACCCCGAATTAGTTCTAGATATCTTTCACGTTGTGGTTGTTTGATCGCGGTGGATTCTAATAATTTGAGCGCTGTTTTAATATTAGTTAACGGCGTACATAACTCTTGCATGAGCTGGGCGATTGATTCATCTTTGAAGTCACCTAGACTTAATTCTGAAGTAGCAGTATTTTCCATCAACAGTTATTAGTGAGCTAAACAGCTCAGATTTATTAATAATTTAAATCGATTTAAAAACATTACTAATCATTACAAACGATCGCGTGGATAACTCAAGTCGATCGTCATTTTATTAACGATCGACTTAAAAGTAACTTTTGAATTCGCACAGATAATTCCCT
>JBJOOY010000316.1:0-3975 GCA_046051065.1 Cyanobacteriota bacterium | reverse complement strand
TGCAGCAAACGGCAAACTCAAACAGACGGCGACTCACATTCAGTCTCGACGGGCGGCTTATTTCCGCGATTGGCAGGAGGTGTTAGTTGCCTCTAGCGATGGTACCTTTGCACGAGATATTCGCCTGACACAGTCAGTCGGTTATAACTTATTATGCGCCGATGGCGAACATCGATCGTCGATCGGTCAACGGGTAGGCGATACTAGTAATCCAGCGTTTTTAAAAACCTGGGATTATGCCAGCACGGCTGAAGATGTTTCGGAGTCGGCAGGTAAAATGCTCTACGCTGACTATGTAGAATCGGGGACTTACCCGATTATCATGGCGAATCAATTTGGTGGCGTAATTTTCCACGAAGCTTGCGGACATTTACTGGAAACTACCCAAATCGAGCGGAAAACCACCCCATTTATCGAGATGAAAGGTCAGAAAATCGCTCACGAAAGCCTGACAGCTTGGGATGAAGGTTTGTCGGGGAATGCGTTTGGCACGATCGATATGGACGATGAAGGGATGCCCGCCCAACGCACGCTACTGATCGAAAACGGTATCCTCAAGAATTTTATCGCCGATCGAGCCGGATCGATCCGCACCGGACATCCACGCACTGGCAGCGGACGACGGAATAGTTATGCTTATGCGGCAGCTAGTCGGATGCGGAATACTTATATTGCGCCTGGTGAGTATAAGTTAGAAGAATTATTTAACTCGATCGACAAAGGGATTTACTGTAAGAAAATGGGCGGCGGTAGTGTCGGCGCAACTGGAGAATTTAATTTCTCGGTGGATGAAGCTTATTTAATCGAAAATGGCAAAGTCACCAAACCACTCAAAGGTGCAACTCTAATTGGTGAGGCAAAGGAAATCATGAATAAGATTTCGATGTGTTCGGAAGATTTAGGGTTGGCTGCGGGTTTCTGCGGATCGGTGAGTGGCAGTATTTATGTAACAGTCGGACAACCACATCTTAAAGTTGATTCGATTACTGTGGGTGGACGGTAGATAAAAGTGGATAGTGAACCTAGCATCACGAATATATCTATCTTTTTATCTCTACCTTCTCTATTTGCCTATTTCATGAAATTTAGCGATCGACATAATTAATATGATTTCTCGTCTTTTTCACAATAGGGTATTTTCATGTCTTTTCACTGTACCTGTGGTGCTTACCTGTTTGAGTTTTCTCACCATACCTACCCATTCCAAAGATCCAGAGCAATTAACTAATGTGGAAAGTTGGTTGATAACTCCAAATCCAGATTTACATAAACTCGCGATCGATCGAGATTATGTTGGCTTTGCTGTTTATCAAATAGGATCTGTATTACCACATGCACTTTTTGCAGTAGCTTTTTTAGGTAACAGTTCTAGCGATCGGCATAAAAAGAATAAAAATTGATGAGATTCTGTACTAGGCTATAATTCCTCGCTAGTGGGGTGGGCAGGTTTAAATTAATTTTATAGATTCGTTTCAGTTAGTTATATAAACCCGCCCCTAGAGTACATTCAACTTTCAACTTTCAACTAAAAATATGTCTTTAAATATTCAAACAGTCTCCAAATCTGCTCACCAAATTGCCACTAAACTAGGTATCACCAAATTCGATTTATCTGGCTCCACCGTCGATAGTGTCAGCGTTCAGGTCGATCGAGGTGAAACCAAACAAGTCAAAGCATCCAATCGATCGGGTATTACTGTCCGTGTCTGGAATACAGACAATACCGTCGGGATTACTAGTACCACCGACGTAGATGATAATGGATTAGAACTCGCCCTGAAAACTGCGCATGAAGCGAGCTTTTTTGGAATTAAAGAACACGCACCAGATTTTAGTCCCGAAGCAACCGCACCGATCGCTGAGATTAAAATAGAGTCGGGCGAACCAGCAACAGTACCCCAATTAGTTGAAAGTCTATTAGCAGCAGAACAAAAATTATTAGCTGCACATGAAGCGATCGAAAGTGTACCCTATAATGGTTTATCTCAACAATCGATCGAGCAATTTTATCTCAATAGTGCTGGCGCTTTACGCAGCGATCTACATGCCTATACTTCGATCGGTTTATATACTAAAACTGAGCAAGAAGGCAAAAAACCTCGCAGTGCTGGCGCATCAGAACTCAGTCATAGTTTTGCTAAATTAGATATCCAAAAATGTATCGATGAAGCTGCCGAAAAAACTATCAGTCATCTTAACTATCAAAAAGTTGCAACTGGCAAATATACGATCGTATTTTCTCCAGATGCTTTCTTGAGTCTGTTGAGTGTTTTTTCTAACCTCTTTAATGCTCAAAGTATTCTCGACAATCAGAGTTTATCTACCGCTGAATCATTAGGTCAGCAAATTGCTTCACCACTATTATCACTGTCTGACGATGCACTTAATCCTGAGAATATCGGCTTAGAAACTTTCGATGGTGAAGGTACTCCTACTCGCCGCGTAAATCTCATCGATAAGGGTATTTTAACCTCTTTTATTCATAGCGCTGGCACAGCCAAACGAATGAATAATCAACCGACAGGACATGCGAATATGGGATCGAAGATTACTGTTTCACCCCATTTTTATCATGTCGCTGGTGGTGTAAATACTGATGAGAAATATAATCTCGATACTGCTGAAAATGTCATCCTCATTGACGATTTACAAGCTCTACATTCAGGCGCGCAACCTTTACAAGGTTCCTTCTCACTTCCCTTTGATGGTTGGATGATCAATAAAGGTGTGAAAACTAGTGTCGAGTCAGCAACTGTAGCAGGTGATTTTCGCGAACTATTAAAATCGATCGTCTATGTAGAACCGAAAGAAGAAGTAACTAATGGTGGTATCTGTCCGCAAATTTGGGTGGAAGGATTATCAATTACTGGAGAATAGGTTCGATCATGACAACGATTTCCCGATCGACTACCGAACCCGTCTGGAATAGAGCATTAGCTAACCCCGCCAGTGAATTTCCACCCACCCCACTACTCATACTCACTGGAACGATTCCAGCGGGGTTGAGTGGTACCCTCTATCGTAATGGCCCAGGACGGCTAGAGCGTGGCGGTCAGCGGATGGGACATTGGTTTGATGGTGATGGCGCAATTTTAGCTGTTAAGTTTGCTGACGGGGCAGCTAGAGGAGTCTACCGTTACGTCCAGACGGAGGGATATCAGACCGAAAGTAAGGTCGATCGACTGTTGTATGGTAATTATGGCATGACCTCACCTGCGCGGATCTGGGAGCGATGGGGTAAATCAGTGAAGAATTCAGCCAATACATCAGTGTTAGCTTTACCCGATCGATTGTTGGCATTATGGGAAGGCGGGAAACCTCATGCACTAGATTTAGATACGCTAGAAACGATCGGGATCGATAATTTAGAATTTGATCGCATTCAATTAATTTACTCAGCACATCCCAAAGTCGATCCAATTTCTGGGCAGATATATAACTTTGGAATTTCGGTTGGTGTTAAACCCAAACTAAATATCTATTGCAGCGATCGAACTGGGAAAATCGTTCGTTATAGTCAAACTAACCTACCAAGAATTCCGTTAGTTCATGACTTTTTATTAGTTGGTAAATATCTCGTTTTCTGCATTCCACCTGTGGTCATTCAACCACTACCGATCGTTGTGGGCATGGCAAGTTATAGTGAAGCAATGCAATGGAAACCAGAATTAGGTAGCCAAATATTAGTATTCGATCGAGCGGATTTAAGTTTGGTTAGTAGCTCGATCGTCGAACCTTGGTTTCAGTGGCATTTTGGCAATGGATTTATCAATCGTGATGGAAATATTGTCTGCGATTTAGTCCGCTATCCAGATTTTGCTACCAATGAATATTTAAGAGAAGTTGCCACAGGCGAAACGAAAACATTAGCGATCGGGATGCTCTGGCAATTAGTAATTAATCCCACTTCAGGTAAATTAATTAGTAGCGATCAATTAACCGATCGCAGTTGTGAATTTCCAGTAGTTCCAAATG
>JBJOOY010000315.1:0-3041 GCA_046051065.1 Cyanobacteriota bacterium | reverse complement strand
GCATCGATCGGTTCTTCTAACACTCGATCGAACACTACTCGATATAAAAATTGCTACGATCGATCAAGAAAATTTCTGAAGATTTAATCATCCCAGACGCTAAAATCACTCAATATCTTTTAGTTCTAAAAGTAAGGAATGATAAGTACCTAGCCAAAATTAATTACACAAGATTTTGGCTAGATGCCATTTTCAGAGAAGAATCAAGACCCATAAGTGTGTAATTAATTCTGTTCATTTACTTAAATCGAGGTTTTTGGATCAAGCTGGGTTTACCCAAGAAAATCCAGAAGCTTTGAGGTTGGCTATTCAAAGACAGGCTACAGACAAAGAGACGATCGAATTTGTTCCTCATCCAAGTGATGGAGAGGAATGTTGTGTGCCTGACGAGATTGATTTTCTCTAGCAAACCTATAAGATTGTTAGCAGCAGGTGAACAGGAACGTTAGGCTGCTTGAGTTATTGGTGAAATTTTATGTTAATCCGATTTGCTCGAAATACAGCATCAGCGATTATGCCATATCAAGCTTTGATGCCAGCCCAAATTAGATCGATCGCTGATTGAATCTGTCGATCGATCGACTCCTCACTTAAAAGCTGCCGTGTCCGATCGAGATACTTCAGATTTTCGTGAGCATTGAAGTAAAACGTGCAGACACCCAAGATGTTAATGGCTGTCAGGAATGGATCGAGAGATCGCAATACCCCTTCAGACATACCGCGTTCTAAGATCGTTGTTATACCCCAAAAACTTTTTTGCCAACCACTAGATTGTCCATATTGACCTTGATTCTGAATTGCTTCATAAAACCACAGCATTCCTCGATGCGGGTACGTTGCACCATAGGTAATACCCGATCGAATGGATGCTTCGATCGCTTCTTGTATTGATAAAGATTCTGAAACAAGTTGCTCGGATACAACATCTAATTCACTGCCAATGCGTTGCATTACCGCTTGATAGAGTCCTTCCTTACTCTGGAAGTAGTAGTAAATCATTGCTTTGACTACACCCGTTTGTGCCGCGATCGCATCAATTTTCGTGCCAGCTAATCCATAGCGAGCAAACTCTCGTTCGGCTGCATCCAAAATTTGTGCCTGAGTTGCTTCGGCATCACGAGCTTGGCGGGGCTTTTTTGATTTTTGCCTTGAAGAATCTGAAGAACTCACTTAATAACCTTTTTCCTGCACCATGATTTTAACTGAAAATTTGGTCAGTAGTTGACATGTTAAGCTTGGCGAGAGATACTGACTATATATTCAGTTAATTGTGGAGATGTCAGTTATGAATACCATTTTGTCTGGTGCGCCTTGGCTAATCGCCCATCGATCAATGTTAGGAATTAATAAACCTTACAAGGTGACGCTCAACGGGCAAGACTACGTGCTGTGGCAGAACGCTCTCGGCGAGGTTTTTGGCTTAGATAATGTTTGCCCGCACATGCAGGCTCCGCTATCCAATGGTTGGATTTGCCACGAGCGGAACACCATTACCTGTCCATTTCATGCCTTGGAGTTTGACAGCGAAGGCAGGTTGCATCGAGAAGGTAAGCGAGATACACAGTCACTTTCACGACCTCTAAAACTGAAGGTAATTGGTGATTGTATTTGGACATACGATAATTGTGAGCCGCGAGTGTCTATTCCCGATATAGTTCAAAATATGGCTGCGGAATACGATTTTGTTGGAATCGCAGGAGAAAAAAACATTCGATCGGATTTTTTGAGTACTTGGCTGATTAATTCCGATTTTAACCATCAAAATGGCACCCATCGGGAGTTATTTCAAATCGTCCAAAACCAAATGACTGAATTCGATAAGGATGGCTATTGGTACAAGGTAAAGCAGGAGAGTACGAGAGCCAATAATTCACTAGGAGAGCTGTTCGGTAATCCAGTGCTATTGACCTTTCCAAAAATTTTCAAGAGTACGGTTGAGTATTTTTTTCCTTCAGTTTTGATTCTCTACGCTGAATCAGCTGTTGGGTCATTTGCTCAAGTCGTTGTGCAGTATCCCCAACACGATAATCAAACTAAAATTTACGAATTAATCTTTGGCAAGTTCAAGTTCGCTGGGATGAAGGCTTTATTCCGACGATCGATGTTGAAAGCGATTGATGTGGTTGTCGAGCAAGATTCACTGGCGATCGAAACTCGTTATCCTTCCCAACCTACCAAAATTAAACTGCTAAATGAAGAGGTGATGACATATGCTGAGAGGCTCTACAAGGAATGGTAGTAATGATGACCGAAACCTATTCATTATTCCCCATTGCCTGTCCTGCCAAGTATCCTGTCGTCCACGCACTCTGAAAATTAAAGCCACCTGTCACCCCATCGATATCTAAGATTTCGCCAGCAAAATATAAACCAGGGCAAATCTTACTCTCCATCGTCTGAAAGTTCACCGACTTGAGATCTACACCACCACAGGTGACAAATTCTTCCTTAAACACCCCTTTACCTGTAATCTGATACTCCCCCCGATTTAGTTCGATTATCAATCGATCGAGAGTTTTATTTGCCAATCCCGCCCATCTATCTGTAGTTTGAATCCCGACATAACTAGTCAAAGCTTCCCACAAGCGATGGGGAATCGGTACCGGACAACTGGTTTGAATCGTTTTCTGTGGTAATTGCGCTTTCACTGCTAACACCAAATCCCGCAATTTCTCAGCCCGATAATCTGGCAACCAATCGATAATTACTGGTGTTTGGTATCGAGATTCAGCCAGAAATCTCGCGCCCCAAGCTGATAATTTGAGTACGGCTGGGCCGCTCACACCCCAATGGGTAATTAGCAATGCGCCTGTTTGCAGTGGTAACCGTTTACCCGCAGCAGGTAATTTGACAGTTGCAGATTTAACACTAACCCCAGGTAAGTTTTTTAGGCGTGGATCGGGAATATTGAAAGTAAATAGGGACGGAACGGGGGTGAGGATCGGATGACCTAATGCTTGCGCCCATTTATGACCACTAGGATTACTCCCGGTGGCGAGTAATACTCGATCGGCGATTAAATTTTGTCCGGATTTAAGCTC
>JBJOOY010000314.1:0-7367 GCA_046051065.1 Cyanobacteriota bacterium | reverse complement strand
CCAAGTCCAAAGAAAGTATTGCCAGGGGGAGACAAATGAACGCCACCTGAATAAGCCACCCCGCGATCTCCATAAAGTCCCAAGCCCACGTAAGGAGAGACAGTCGGTAAACTAAAGAATTTGAGTATATCTACACCAGTAGTACTATTAGGGCCTACACCGATTTCAGCTCCAAGATCGAAGATTTTCACCCCAGCGCCATAAGTAATGCTGCTGTCCTTGCCACCTACAGTTACCCAGGGTGTTGGAATCAATTGCGCATTGGCTGGTGCTACTTGGAGCGACCCAATCGCAGCGAGCATAACAAAAATCGAACCGCAGATGGACTTAAGATGCATAAAAAACTCCTTGATATATGGCAAAATCCAGGTGAAATACTCAGACAGCTTAATATTCCCGTGCTGCTTTGCTTACCATCTTGTTGACGAGCTGGAGATTAGATTGTTTCAGATCATGGAGAGATCTCAGTGGCAATCGATCGCTTATAATTCGTAATTTGTGCTTAATTTTAGACGGTTTATGCGAATTATCACTGATTTTGATGGGCCGATTATGGATTTATCCGATCGCTACTATCATATCTATCAACTATGTTTGTCACAAGTTAAGCTGCCCAGTCAATCGATTAATCTATTGGCAAAATCTGAATTTTGGGAACGCAAACGCGCACAAGTGCCTGAAGTTCAAATCGGCATTGAGTCGGGATTAACCCCAATTCAGGCAGAAATATTTAAACGATTGCGCAATCGTCAAGCCCATCAATTACAATATTTACATCTCGATCGAGTCGTTCCAGGGGCAATCGCTGCATTAACAGAAATTCAATCAGCGGGGATCGAATTATTGGTAATGACTTTACGCCGTACCAGCGAATTAAATGCTGCTTTTACGCAATACGATCTAGGGCGTTTTTTTCTGCCCCATTGTCGTTACTGTCTTGCTGACGATTATCATAAGCATGGCGATATTCAGGATAAAACCCAACTGATGGCGCGATCGATTGCCGAACGGGGAGTGGTACCAAATACCTGGACGATCGGCGATACTGAAGCTGATATTATTGCTGCTAAAACTCACCACATTCAAGTTATCGGCGTACTCTCTGGGATCCGCAATGGCGATCGATTAGCACAATACCAACCAGATAAAATCGTGCCAAATTTATCCGCAGCAACCCAGTTAATTATCTCTCAAATATAAACACAAAAATCTTGTCTGGTTGGCAACTCTAGACCGATCAACAGTAATTTTGAAATGCCTGCGTAATTCCCCTTAATTACTTGGTAAAACTGCTGACAATCCACAAGCACAAGAAAGTCAACAAGCCAGCAAAGACATCTCCATGCAAGCCAATTTGGCCGATCGGCAGATGCAGATAATTTACTAGGATCCCCGCCACCGTGGTACCGAGCGCTAATGCCGTTAAACTGCCCAGTAAGGCGCGTCTAAATCGACGTTGCTTCTGATTGATAAAGTACAGACTAAACCCAGTGCCTAAAGCCATCAGCGTTGGTGATCCTGACGCGGAGAGAGTCGGTAGCAATGCTGCCCCACTTAGCAGCGCATACACACCAGAAGTAGTTAAAATTTCTGATTGACTGGGACGCTCGAACGTGTCACTCAGCCAACTCGGAGAATTTCGTAACGTTGGGGGCTTAAAGTTGGGGACAACAGTAAGTAACTTCTCGGGAAATCTAATTTCTTCGGGTACCTTAATTTTGTTTTGTTGGCGGAGTTTGAGCCTCTCCATTAAAATTGCATCATAGGCTGCTTCGATATTATCTTGTAGCTGTCGATCGCCCCCAAGTTGGGCAATTACACGCTGTTTGGCAGCCTGAATCTCTTCAAAGGTGGCATCTTCTGCTACACCTAGCTGCTCATAAGGACTTTGCTGACTCATCACAACCTCCGCTCGATGTCTCCACCTACTACTTCTTACTCTAGACTGCTTTGGTTGGATCTGCCACTTTTGCAAGCAAATATTAAGAAATTAGGCAATATGTAATATAGAATACTTTACCGCTATGATTCATCAATGGCAAAACTTTAAGTTCTCCTATTTAACGAGACCAGTCCCCTAGTTTTGATCGACATCCAATAATTATTACTAGTTAAGCACTCAAACCTATGCCACGAGACAATGACGCTAGAACTCACTTGCAATGTTTGGATGAAACAACCGGCGGCGTAACCACCATCTTCTCCAAGAAAGTAGCCGACTACATCGCCTCCCGCCCCAATTACCCTGCAGCGCTATTCGATACCCTCGCCGATATTGGCCAGCTCACCATTAACTCGACAGTTGCAGATATTGGAGCCGGAACAGGCTTACTTACGCAAGGACTGCTCGATCGGGGCTATCACACCATTGCCGTCGAACCGAATGAACCCATGCGTGCAGCCGCCGACCATTTATTGGGGAATAATTCCAAGTACCGTAGTGTCAACGGCAGTGCTGAAGCAACCCTATTGCCATCATCATCGGTAGACCTAATCACCGCTGCGCAAGCCTTTCACTGGTTCGAAATTGAGAAAGTCCTCACCGAATGTCTGCGGGTGTTATCTCCCACCGGCCAAGTTGCCTTGATTTGGAACGATCGCCAGTACGCAGATACTCTACACATTGCCCTCGATGAACTTTTCGCCGAATTTGGGGGTGCCAAGCGCCAGGCCCTAGTTACTCATGAAGAGCAACGGGATTTGTCTAAGTTTTTTGGTACATCAACCCCGCTAGAATTAAGCTGGCTCCATGAGCACAGCCTGAGCGAGCCAGGTTTGGCCAGCCTGGTATTCTCCCGTTCTTACATGCCCGATCGAGAAACGGCATTAGGCGACGCAGTGCGCCAGCGCGTTGCTGATATTTTCAGTAACAACTGTGTAAATGAAAAAGTAGTAGTTCGTTACACAACATTAGCAATCATCGGACGGCCAGCAGATTTAGTTGATGTATTTGGCTCTAGAGATCGAGTATTGGAAGTTATCGATGGTAAACGCTCGATCGATCTCACTCAGGCTGAGAAATTAAGTAATCGCTTCAATCTGCCCTCAAAACTATTTTTGGCATGAAATCGATCGATAATTTCGACAGGATATAAAGATACTCCTCAATGACGACCTATCGAGCCTCAAACACTGGGATTTTTGGGTTTCGATTGCTCTCAACTCTTGCACTCGTGGATGAGGGAGTGCGATCGTTTATCCCCAGAAAAAGTATCTATCGGCTAAGGTGCGGGTGTTTATTGAGTTTATGACTACACTGATGGGCGATTTAAAGCGGGATGACATTGTGGATTAATCGATCGACTCGATCGTAGCTATGAAGTAATGTTGGATGCTTTGCTAGTTGCGGTCACTTTGTTAAATCGAATATATCCAGCAAAATCACAATCTCATGCACATCTGACTTCTTGAACCACTTTCAATCTACCTTTAGATAGATATTACGATCTCTCTAAAGGAGGTAGTAAGCAGATGAAATAATTAGTATTGTAAAGAGGTTAAATTCGGAGATTATTGTGGTAAATATTATCCCAAATATAAATCCCAATCTGACTTCAGCCGCTACATCTGCAACTGCACTCACCCCCACAGAATTACATCAAATCCACGGCTTTTGGCGGGCTTGTAACTACCTCGCAGCGGGGATGATTTACCTCCAAGACAATCCCCTCCTGCGCGAACCGCTTCAACCTGAACACATCAAAAATCGCCTCCTAGGGCACTGGGGCACCAGCCCTGGCTTGAGCTTCATTTACACCCATATCAACCGCGTCATCACCAAATTTGACCTCAATGCCATCTATTTAGCTGGCCCCGGACATGGTGCGCCGGGAGTCCTCGCTCCGGTATATTTAGAAGGCAGCTACTCGGAAATATACACCGACAAAACCGAAGATCTCGATGGAATGCAGGCATTTTTTCGCCAGTTTTCCTTTCCTGGGGGAATTGGGAGCCACTGTACACCCGAAACCCCTGGCTCGATTCATGAGGGCGGCGAACTTGGTTATAGTATTTCCCATGCTTATGGTGCAGTATTTGACAACCCTGACTTAATTGGCGTGGTTGTAGTTGGCGATGGTGAAGCCGAAACTGGTCCACTAGCAACCGCTTGGCATTCAAATAAGTTCCTCGATCCGTGTCGGGATGGGATGGTATTGCCGATTCTGCATTTGAATGGTTACAAGATTAATAACCCGACGATTTTTGCACGGATTAGCCATCAGGAATTAGATCGGTTATTGCAAGGTTATGGTTATAAACCATACTTTGTCGAAGGGGATGATTATGAGATGATGCACCAAACAATGGCAGCGACACTCGATACTTGTATCGCCGAAATTCAGGCAATCCAATCCCGCGCCCGCAAAGATGGCGACACCACTCGTCCCATGTATCCGGTAATCGTCCTCCGTTCGCCCAAAGGCTGGACGGGGCCAAAAGAGCTAGATGGGCATCAGATCGAAGGTTCTTGGCGATCGCATCAAGTCCCGCTCAAGGCTGTCAAAACAGATCCGAACCAACTACAAATGTTAGTGGATTGGCTCCAAAGTTATCGCCCAGAGGAACTATTTGACGAGACGGGTAAATTGCGATCGGAATTCCGCGCTGTCGCTCCTCAAGGTACCAAACGGATGGGCAAAAATCTCCATGCCAATGGGGGTTTACTCCGCAAATCTCTCCAACTACCCAACTTTGATAAGTATGGGGTAGAAGTGACTACACCAGGGCAGATCGAAGTATCTAATACTCATCCTTTGGGCGTATTCATGCGCGATATCATTCGCGCAAATCCCGATAATTTTCGGTTGTTTGCGCCGGATGAAACGGCTTCTAATCAACTTCAGGCAGTGTATGAAGCCACCCAGAAAGTATGGTGGGGCGACTATCGACCTGAAGATGCTGATGGCAGCGAAATGGCTCTAGATGGGCGGATAATGGAGATGTTGAGCGAACATACGCTAGAGAGTTGGCTGGAAGGCTATTTATTAACTGGCAGACACGGTTTATTGTCTACTTATGAAGCCTTCGTTCATGTCATCGATTCGATGTTCAATCAACATGCTAAGTGGTTAGAAATCTCACGTAAATTATCTTGGCGAGCGGAAGTGGCTTCGCTGAATTTATTAATTACGTCTACCGTTTGGCGACAGGATCATAATGGATTCACTCATCAAGATCCGGGTTTTATCGATCTGGTTGCGAATAAAAGTATGGAGGTGGTGCGAATCTATTTACCACCTGATGTCAATTGTTTACTGACGATCGCCGATCGTTGTTTTAGAAGTACCGATCGAATTAATACGATCGTCTCTGATAAACAACCTCATCTTCAGTATCTGACGATCGATGCCGCGATCGCTCACTGTAAAAAAGGCATGGGCATTTGGGAATGGGCGAGTACGGATCTTGGTGTCGAACCAGATGTAGTTATTGCCTGCGCGGGCGATATTCCCACTCAAGAAGCTCTCGCTGCTGTGGCAATTTTACATGCATCATTTCCCGATCTGAAGATTCGATTTATTAACGTTGTCGATCTCCTCGCCCTGCAACAGCCGAGTGAATATGCTGACGGTTTGACCGATCGAGATTTCGATGGTTTATTTACAATTAATAAACCAATTATCTTTAACTTCTACGGTTATCCTTGGTTGATTCACCGTTTGACTTATCGCCGGACAAATCATCATAACCTTCATGTTCGAGGCTATAAAGAGAAAGGGAATATTAATACACCACTCGAATTAGCGATGAACAATCAGATTGATCGATTTAGTATTGCCATTGATGCGATCGATCGGGTGCCAAAATTACAAGTAGCTGGGGCACATACTAAAGAGCAATTAAAAAATCGTCAAATCGAATGTCGTCAATATGCCTATGCTTACGGTACCGATTTACCTGAAGTTGTTAGGTAGGATTACTCAGTCGAGTGCGTCCACCGTGGCAAGGCCCTGGTATATTTAAGATTAATTCCGATCGCTTTTTCTTCCGCGTTGCTAATGAAGGTGAATTAGAGCGCAGGCCTGATGATCAGGATAAAGAGCGCAAGCAAGCAGTTAAAGCCGTGTTTACCGCAACAAAGAAAGAACTCTCTGAAGAGCGAATTCAGGAAATTGCGACTTGGTTGCCTGAAGAAGGAGTCCGCGAACTCTGGCATGAAGCTTAGTTTCGCTCCAGCCGCGTTGCTGAATTGAGACACGATCGGATGTTGTAGGGGTAATACTTGGTGCTTACCCCGCATCGATTTAGGGAAGCCATAAGGGATTGCCCCTCCGGATTTTATCCCCATCTTTAGCACCGCCCAAAATATTTTATCTTTTAATCCCAAAACTTTTAATTTGCCAGGGTTTGAAGATCGAATCAAATAGCAGATCTTGTGGTTCGTCAAATAGATTTACAGCTCGATCGATCTGCAAATCTAAATCTCCATTCAATTTGATTTCTCCTGCCATGCCATGACACTCATAACACCGCATTACCCACTCCTGTGCTGGACGATCTGACGGTTTAAATGCCATTAAAACTAAATTTTGAGAGTTTAGCTCGATTACACTACTCGTTGGTGCTAGTTTGCGCTCGTCAATGATGGTTTCTGCACCTTGTTGGGGGAATTGGAGAATTTGTAGGGGTGAATTCAACTCATACCCTACTCTCACAGTTCCTGCGGCTTGCCAGGTACTAGGATGAGGATAAATTGCGTAGGTAAATTCATGATATCCCCGATCGGCAACCGGATCTGGCCAGCTCGAACTTCGCAATAGAGTTAAACGTAAATAGTCGGTACCAGTGTCGCAACCATATTTACAATCATTGAGCAAACTCACACCATATTCGCCGGAATTATCGGTGAGATCTACCCACCGATGGACGGGGACTTCCCATTTGGCTCGTTCGGCTGCGGTTTCGGGTTTGGTAGTTCTGTCAATCGCGCCGCAGGCAATTTCAGAGGTAGCTTTGTCGGCGGTAATATTTAATGGAAAGTTAGCTTTAACTAATACATGTTCGGCTTGCCAATCGACGCTAGTTTTAATCTGTAAGATCGGTGAATGGGCATCTAAAATATAATCTTGCTGAAATTCACATCCAGCTATTTCGCGCACTACTCTTACTCGTTGCCGAATCGGATCTTTTTCGATCCACTCGATCGATCTTAACTGACTTGGCGGTAATGGTTTTTCGGCATATTTAGGATTGATATTCCATGCATCCCAATATTGTCCGCCATCTTGGAATGCTTGCAGTTGATTGCCAGCAGATCTCAAAATTTCACGCCGATTAACTTCATCCCAGATCCTGGCAATATCTCCAGTTTGGGGATTTATTTCTACCCGCATGAACTGGTTTTTAAAAATAAAATCGCTAGAACC
>JBJOOY010000313.1:0-2704 GCA_046051065.1 Cyanobacteriota bacterium | reverse complement strand
CTACTGTCATTAGACTAAAAATTTTAACCGATCGTTAACCTAAAAGTAAACCCGATTAGCTTAGGCTCGGGGACGTGAGTAGTGTTTATTTTAATCAATCAAAGACTTTATGGCGATTAATCAGCTTCAACCTCTAAAATACACAACATTATTCCTATTATTAATTAGTTTACTAGGCACCGTTGGTGGTTGTAGAACCAAACAAGCATCTACGCCATCAGGCTCAAATTCTACTCAAAGTAGTCAACCAGGTGGCAGTAACTCTGCTACAGAAACATCAGGAAATGGTGTGAAAATTGATGGTTCTAGTACTGTCTTTGTAATTTCCGAAGCTGTAGCGGCTGATTTCCAAGCTACCAAAAAAACAGCTAGAGTCACCGTCGGTACCTCTGGGACTGGAGGAGGGTTTAAGAAGTTTTGTCGGGGTGAAATTGATATTACCGATGCTTCTCGACCAATTTTAGATAAAGAAATTGCAGCATGTAAAGAGAAAGGGATCGAGTATATCGAGCTACCGATCGCCTATGATGCACTAACAGTAGTGGTTAATCCCCAAAATACTTGGGCGAAAACATTAACGATCGCGGAACTAAAGAAAATGTGGTCGCCGGAAGCTCAAGGGAAGGTGATGAATTGGAAAGATATTCGCCCTGGCTTCCCCGATGCCAAAATGACGCTATTTGGTGCAGGTACTAACTCTGGAACTTTTGATTACTTTACTGAAGCGGTAGTCGGCAAAGCTAAGTCTAGTCGCGGTGACTATACTGCCAGTGAAGACGATAATGTTTTAGTCCAGGGCATTAGTAAAGATAAAAATGCGATCGGTTACTTCGGGTATGCTTATTATGAAGCTAACAAGACTAAGTTAACAGCCGTCGGTATCGATGCGGGTAAAGGTGCTGTCCTGCCTTCTCCTACAACTGTGCAGAATGCTACTTATTCACCCCTGGCACGACCTTTATTTATCTATGTCAATGCAAAATCAGCGGCAAAACCAGCGGTAAAAGAATTTGTGGATTTTTACATCAAGAATGCTGCTAAATTAGCAACAGATGTTAAATTTATTCCCCTGCCTGCTGTGGCATATACAAAAGCTAGCGAAAACTTTGCCAAGAATAAAGTAGGGACAATTTTTGGTGGTAAGGAAGCCATTGGATTGAAGATCGAAGATTTACTCAAACGCGAAGCCAAATAGTCAATCTGTATGCAACGTAACGAAACTATTCCAGTCCATAGATTTTCGTCCAAACGGTGGCGAAATCTGCGGGAAAAAGCGATCGAAACGATCTTATTACTAGCCGCACTCTCTTCGGTCGGTGTGACCCTAGCGATTGTGGGTACTTTACTATATGAGTGCATCGGCTTTTTTAGTCATCCCGAAGTGAGTCTATGGCAGTTTCTGACTGACACTCAATGGACTCCCCTCTTCAATGACAAACATTTTGGAGTATTGCCATTAGTGTGCGGTACGTTGGTAACTACGATCGTGGCGCTAATGGTATCAGTACCGTTAGGGACAATCATTGCGATTTATCTGAGTGAGTTTGCCAATCCGCTGGTGCGGGAAATTATCAAACCAATTTTAGAATTATTAGCCGGAGTCCCCACCGTCGTTTATGGTTACTTTGCGCTGACATTTGTTACTCCGTTACTCCAAAAAATTATCCCTGGTTTACCAGGGTTTAATATGCTCAGTGCGGGGCTAGTCATGGGAATTATGATTATTCCCTATATCAGTTCGGTGAGTGAAGATGCTCTGCGTGCGGTGCCATTATATTTACGAGAAGGCTCCTTCGCGACGGGTGCAACCCGATTGCAAACTAGCTTGAGAGTATTATTACCTGCATCGATTTCGGGGATTGCTGCTGCCTATATTTTGGGCATTTCCCGCGCGGTCGGTGAGACAATGGTAGTGGCGATCGCAGCAGGCGGTCAACCAAATCTTACTGCCAACCCCCTCGAACCAGCTCAAACAATTACGGCGTATATTGTATCGGTTAGTTTAGGCGATTTGCCTTATGGATCGATCGAATATGAGACTATTTTTGCAGTCGGTTTAACCCTAGTATTAATTACATTAGGATTTAATGTCATCGGGCATTTTCTCAAAAAACGGTATCGAGAAATTTATTAAGTTAAATCATCATCCCTCAACTGTCGATCGAGCCTTAGGGCTTGTAAAGAAACAACTTCATGTTTTTAGGCTGGAAGCATTGTCTACTCAAGAAACTAGTTATCAAAACCATGAGCTTATTTTCTTACAGGCACTTAGTGTATTTTGCGCCTTCTGAGCGTAGTTTGCGTTAAAAAAGATCCTAAACTTATGAATAGAACGCCAGAATTTACAGATCCATATCTTGATATTCCGACCATGAGATCGACCATTGCTAGAAGCAAGTTATGGGATACAGGATTTACGATCTTAGGCTTGCTATCGATGCTCATCGCTTTACTCACCTTGGGCGCATTAATATTCGACCTATTCAGTCATGGTTTACCACGCCTATCGTGGGAATTTTTTACCTCTTTTCCCAATCGCAAAGCAGAATCAGCCGGGATATTATCCGCTTGGGTAGGGAGTGCGTTGGTAATGCTCGTAACCGCCAGTGTGGCAATCCCCATCGGGATCGGTGCAGGAATCTACCTAGAAGAATACGCTCCAAAGAACTGGTTTGCTGATTTAATTGAAATTAACGTCACTAAC
>JBJOOY010000312.1:0-3608 GCA_046051065.1 Cyanobacteriota bacterium | reverse complement strand
CGGATTGCTTATGGTGGCGCACAAGCCAAATTTGGTGTAACTCCCGATCTCACAACGTTAGGTAAAGTAATTGGTGGTGGTTTACCCGTGGGTGCTTATGGTGGTCGTGCCGATATCATGTGCATGGTCGCACCAGCAGGCCCAATGTATCAAGCAGGAACATTGTCTGGTAATCCTCTGGCCATGACGGCGGGGATTAAAACTTTAGAATTACTGAGCAAGCCAGGCACTTATGAACAGCTAGACCGTATTACCACTAAACTATCTGAAGGTTTATTGGCTGTAGCCAGAGAAGCAGGACACGAAGTCACTGGCGGTAATATTAGCGCTATGTTTGGCATGTTCTTTACTGGTCAAGCAGTTCATAACTACGATGATGCCAAAACTGCCGACATGAAAAAATTTGCGCGTTTCCATCGCGGAATGTTAGAACAAGGTATTTATCTTGCACCTTCTCAGTTCGAGGCTGGCTTCACCTCTCTTGCCCATACTGATGAAGATGTCGATCGCACTTTAGCAGCAGCCAAAACGGTTTTAGCGGCAATTTAAACGGCAAAATTTGGGTTTAGTCTGAAGTAAATAATTAGGCGGGTCATCCCCGCCTTTTTGCGATTGATTCAATTTGCGATATTATCCTCCTGTGGGACGAAAATATAATGGCGAATCTAAACTAATATAAGAGCAGCGGGCGATAAATTCAAAAATTTGAGTAGCCACTAAACTGATCTCAGCGTTTCAACAGGGTTGAAAAAATGAACTCAAAGCGAACTCCTAAGAAATCTCAACATAAGTCTTCAGCGAGGTCGCCCAAAAGTAATCCACAAGACGAGCAGAATGAATCTGAATTATTTCCTGTCGTTGGCATCGGAGCGTCTGCGGGAGGGTTGGAAGCGTTTACGCAATTGTTAAGCCATCTGCCGATTGATACGGGGATGGCATTTGTATTAATTCAGCACTTAGCCCCCCATCAGGAAAGTTTGTTGACCGTAATTCTTTCGAGAGCCACCCAGATGCCCGTCAGCCAAGTGGAAGATGGCATGGCTGTAAAACCGAATCAGGTTTATGTGATTCCGCCCAATGCAAAAATGACTATTTCTCAAGGAGTACTTAAACTAGTGCCTCGTGGGGAGGGTCGTGGACTATTTACGACAGTGGATGCGTTCTTCCTTTCGCTGGCAGAAGAGCGGGGGAACAAAGCGATCGCTGTTGTTTTATCGGGTGGCGATTCTGATGGCTCACAGGGATTAGAGGCGATTAAGGTAGCAGGTGGCATTACCTTTGCCCAATGTGAAGAATCGGCAAAAGTCAGCAGTATGCCGAACACTGCTGTTGCTACAGGTCAGGTGGACTTTATCCTACCGCCACAAGAAATCGCCCAAGAACTAACCAAGATTAGCTCTCATCCCTACATCACCCGTCCGAGCTTAGTAAAACTAATCGAAGAAAAGCCCGAAGGCGACAATGCTCTCTCCACAATCTTCAGTTTGTTGCGGACGGCGACAGGGGTTGACTTTACCCACTACAAGCAGACCACTCTAAGGCGGCGGATTCTGCGACGCATGGCTTTGTACAAGCTAGAACAGATGGAGGATTACGTCCGATATCTTCAGGATCATCCTGCGGAAGTAACCGCTTTGTATCAAGATGCATTGATTGGTGTCACCCATTTTTTCCGAGATCCCGAAACTTTTGAGGCTTTAAAGAGCAAAGTCTTTCCCACCATTGTTAAAGATAAATCCCCAGGATCGCCGATTCGGATTTGGGTGGCGGGATGTTCGACAGGAGAAGAAGCTTACTCTATTATTATCTGCTTGCTGGAGTTCTTAGCGGATGAAGTCATCAAGCCCCCCATCCAAATTTATGCGACTGATATCGATGAGGTGGCAATCGCCAAAGCCCGCATGGCTATTTACACGCCGAGCCAAATAGCGAATATCTCATCAGAACGTTTACATCGTTTCTTTGTCCAAGTAGAGGGCGGTTATCAAATCAGTAAACCAGTACGTGAACTGTGTGTTTTTGCCAGACAGAACTTAATCAGCGATCCACCGTTTTCCAGACTGGATTTGATCGTTTGCCGAAATGTGCTGATTTATTTGGGAACTGTTTTACAGAAAAAACTCTTACCGCTCTTTCACTACGGGCTGAAAGCGACAGGCTTTCTGATGTTAGGGCCTTCCGAAACCGTAGGTGACTTCTCCCACTTATTTGCTCTGATAGATAAAAAGAACAAAATTTATACCAGAAAAATAGCAGCATCTCGACTGGATATTAGTCCGATTGCCAACAATTATCCTTTGCAAATCTTAAACCCTCAAACAATTGCCAGCGAAGATAACTGGAACGATGCGGAAATACAGAAACACGCCGATCGGATCGTTTTGAATCAATACGCCCCAGTGGGTGTCATTATCAACGACGAGCTGGAGATTTTGCAATTTCGGGGGCAGACCAGTTCTTACCTACAACCCGCCCCTGGCAGGGCAAGCCTTAATCTACTAAAAATGGTAAAAGAAGAATTGCGGCTAGAGCTACGCACTGCAATCCATCAGGCAAAAAGACAAGAAGTGTCCGTTAGAAAGGAAAACTTACAAATCGCAGAAAACGATCGCATCAGACAAGTCAGGATTGATGTAATTCCGTTCAAAAGTGCCGCAGTGGGAGTAAGCTATTTTTTGATTCTGTTTGAGGACATTCTCTCGTCAGTACCTTCTCTAGCAGATGCCGAGCGCGACATCGCCCCATCGGAGCAGGAGAATCCAACAATCGACGAGCAACAGATGAATCGGCTCACACAGGAGTTAGCAACCACCAAAGAGCATCTCCACTCCATCATTGAAGAGCAGCAAGCCACCAATCAAGATTTTAGAGCCGCCAACGAGGAAATTTTCTCCAGCAACGAAGAGTTGCAAAGTACCAACGAGGAATTGGAAACCGCCAAAGAAGAGATTCAAGCAGCCAATGAAGAATTAAATACGATTAATGAAGAACTGTATCTGCGGAACATTGAAGCCGATCTACTTAGCAACGATTTACAGAATTTACTGAGCAATATGAACATCCCCATTTTGATGCTGGGAGGTGACTTGCGAATTCGGCGCTTTACTCCGCAGCAGAGCGAATCTTTAACCTGATTTCGACAGATGTGGGACGACCTTTGAGTGACATCAACCATAATCTGGCTGTCCTCGATTTAGAGCAACAGATTTTAGAGGTGATTAAGACTCTCAACTTCAAAGTTGAGGAGATTCAAGACCAAGAAGGACATTGGTATGACCTCCGCATTCGACCCTATCGCACACTCGACAACAAAATTGATGGGGCTGTAGTTGTGTTGGTTGAGATTGATGCACTCAAACGCAGTATGGAGCAGCTTAGAGCATCTCGCGATTATGCAGAAGCGATTGTAGAAACAGTGCGGGAACCATTATTGGTGCTAAATTTAGACTTACGAGCGATCGCCGCCAATCGCTCTTTTTATGAGACATTTCAAGTTACACCCAGCGAAACAGAGCAACGCTTGATTTTTGATTTAGGGAATCGGCAGTGGAATAATCCCCAGTTGCGATCGCGGCTAGAGGATCTGCTTGCCAACGACACTCAGTTTC
>JBJOOY010000311.1:0-2963 GCA_046051065.1 Cyanobacteriota bacterium | reverse complement strand
CCATCTGCTGAAAAGCGAATCTGGCTGGATTTGTAGTCAAAAATTGGGCAGCCTAACATTTAGAGCTATAGCTTAAGTCGGCAAAATTTCACATTAAAACCTTCTAAATTAGTATTTTTAGGGTTTGCAATGTAGACTGGGTAATTAGGCTTCTCCTTATAGATCGGGTAAAGAGGATGCTGAATTTTATATTTGTAAATATAAAATCCAGTCGTCATATTTTTAATCATTGTCCGATCGAAATAATTGATATTTTCATCTTGAGCATCTTGTTTGAGATCGAACTTGGGATTGGCTTTTAAGCCTCCAAAGATTTGCACATAGAAGATATCACCTTCTCTAATAAATTTATCAAAACTAAAAGCAATGCTTGAGCGAGTCTGCTCTTCTTGGAGTGGTATATGCCTTGAATTTATGCTGAGAGAACATTGTACTTTCATCCCCACCAATGACTTCGCTTCACGCGATGAGAGTGGCTCGATTGATTGCCAATTCCAATCGTTTGCGAACTTCCAAGCCAGCTTCCATAGACCAAAATACATTAATACGATTAGAGGTAAAGCATTAATGATTTTGATAAGGTGCAACCTTTTTGGGGAAAATATGCTGTTCCAGAAGGATGATGCCTGTTTCTTTTCGATGTACTGTAACTGCTGTCGAATTGCAACTAAGCTTTTTGGTCTTTTAGTCACCAATGGGTTCATCAAGTTATCAACCAAATCGGCTAATTCGGTTGGAATACAGTGAGAGAGATTCGATCGCCATTGGAGACCACTTAAGAAATCTAGCGGACTTTGACCAGTAAGTAAGTGAACAAAGGTACGACCTAATGAGTAAAAATCAGACTGGGGAACGGCTTGACCCTCTAGTTGTTCGGGCGGTGCATAGGCGGGGGTATGTACCACTGTGATATCTTGCTCACTCCAGACCGTATCGGTTATCCGACGGACAGCTCCAAAATCCACTATGGCTATCTGCCCATCTGGCTTAAGCATGATATTGGCTGGCTTAATATCTCGATGAAACAACTGATGTTGATGCAAATACTCCAAAATATCAACAATTTGTTTTAACCATTGCAGAGCTAAATCTGGTGGGCAGTAATGATTTTCTTGGAGCCACTGCTCTAAGTTAACACCAGCAATCTTTTCCATCACGAGGCATTTTAATTCCAATCCGGCGGCAGTCTGAAATGAGAAATTACCATCAGCCTCCATGTGAGGAATACTATGACAATCGAGTTCTTGTAAAACTCGTGCTTCTCGATCGAACAACTCTAATAACTTCGGATCGCCCACCCGCAAAATCTTCATCACCTTGGTGGTGGAGAACAAATCTTGGACTGTAAAGACTTCTGCACAACCCGAAAGTGATATTTTTCGTAAAGGCTCCATCAGTCGGTAACGACCCTTAATAACTAAAGTTGTTTGACAAGTTTGACAAGTCATCCTCTCATCAATATTTTCGCGCTCCAGACAGTCTGGATTAGGGCAATAAATCATCGGCAGTTCATCTAATACATTTTTTGATAAATTTCATAACTACTTGGGGCAATGTATAGCGAATTTCACCTTGCCCAGACTGCTGTTCAATTAGAGATCGATACCGGAGGGAATGTAATACTCCCATTAATTTTGATTTGGAATCGATCGATGAAACCAGGGGCATTAGCTGACAGAGTGAGAGCGGTTTGGCTTCAGCCGCTAATTCTACTAGCGTTTCTTTTTCGACGCTGGATAAGCGATCGAATTGTTGTGCAAGGATTGCCCGCATCTCTTGATCGAGAAAGGTGGTGTTTTGCTTCAGAAATTCGCGCACACTACCTCCACACATATCCTGAATAAAAGTGGCGATGATATTAAGTGCCAGGGGATTGCCACCATAGGTTTTTACTAAAATTTTCCAGTTTTCTCCGACATCCAATAACCTTTTCTCTAGGAGAATTTGGGCGGCTTCTTTCAATTCGCCCAACTGCAAGGTGCGGATGGGGCTATTCTCGTCGTTGGAGGACAGATGGCGGGAGACAGGTTGTTCGCGACTAATCATCAGCAAACAACTTTGATGTCGTTCTTGACTGATGCGATCGAGCAATTCACCGTAAATGCCAAAGCCTTCGCGATAGGTACCGACGGGGTTATCATTCAAAATTGTCTCGAAGGAATCTAAGATCACAAGACAGCGATGAGAACTCAGATAATTTAGCAATGCCGATACATGACGATCGATGTCTGGGAAAATTTGTATTAATGTATTTTTACGCTTGGGTAGTTGGTCGATCGAGTGCCAGACTACGCGATCGAATTCTGGATAAATTTTTTCAACTAATTTTACTGCTAAAGCTGTTTTACCAATTCCACCCATACCCAATAAACCCACCAATCGACATCGATCTTCCACGATCGATTGTTTGAGAGCGATCAGTTCTTCTGTCCGACCATAAAAATTACTAGCAGCCGGAGCGTTGCCCCAATCAATTTGTGGCCATTCAGAAATTACTTCATTTTTTTGTCGTTGATAGCCAGCATTTTCTAGCCATTTAACTACATTGCGCCAGTTATCGATCGAGTCGTGAGTATGTCCGGTCAATTCTTTGACATAGCGGTAAATTGTTTTGCATAATTCTACTTCGACACCCTGTGTTTTTTTATACAATTTAGTTGCAATTGTTGCCGGACTATTGCCACACAATAATCCCCGCAAATGCAATTTTTCGGTTTCTGTTAGACCTCTACTTTTACGATTGGAGAAGGATGTTTTCTCTTTGGCTGTAGATAAGTTCGTATAAAGTTGCTCTAAATCCCAAGCAGAGGCAGCTTGTATAAATTCTTCTGGATTATTTCTGGTCATAAGTAATTAATCGATTTATTTATTTATTCCAGTTTATCGATCTTAACAAACTTCCTCATGTCGATTAGGTCATTCCTAATGAGGATAGCCGTTATTGTTAGGAGGTGGTTGATTAA
>JBJOOY010000310.1:0-2793 GCA_046051065.1 Cyanobacteriota bacterium | reverse complement strand
GAAAAGTGAATATTTGTGGACAGTTGAGGGCGAACAGTGGATCGAGATCTGGCTGGATATTCTCAGGACAAGAGCAGTTATTTAGATTATTTAGGCTGTTTACATAGCCTCTGACACTATCCCCTAATTATCAGTTGACAGTTACTAAAAGTCTAGGTTATGCTAGTTAAGCGTTAAAATTGCGCACTCAGCTTGTCTTGGAGAAGTGGCCGAGTGGTCGAAGGCGCAGCACTGGAAATGCTGTGTAGGGCAACTTACCGTGGGTTCGAATCCCACCTTCTCCGTTATTCTAGCTAAAATAAGCTCCAGTCTAATTAATTATAGACTGGAGCTTATTTGTTAGCAGTTAATTTAAAATTATCCCTAGTCGATACTAAACAAGCGGATCGATCTTCGCTGTTTACGTCGGAGCAACAGGGCATGCGGCGATCGCTATTCCCTATTCCCTATTCCCCTCACCCACAAAGCGATTCCCATCACGATCGATGGGACAAAGACAGTAATAAGGACGATCGAGTCGTTTGGTTCGAGCGTGAGATTGGTGCCAAAGTAGTTAATCGCGATCGAGATGGCGACAGATGGTAATAACATTTTGAATAAGAGTCCAACTCGATCTGACATGAGATTGTATTTATCCCCGAATTTTATGATGAAATTTAGCGAACTGATAACTCAACTAGGGTCGGCGATCGCCGCCAGTAGCTTAGAGACACATGCAGATCTTAACCCGAGCTTAACTGGCTTAGCACCGATCGAGGCAGCATCTGCTGGAACGATTAGCTACATTGAGGGAGATAAATTTGCCAAGTTTATCGACACTACGGCGGCGAGTGTTTTAGTTTTACCGCGAAATGAGGCGATGCAAGCTCGGGCTAACGATCGGGAAATTGCTTGGATTGCGGCTAGCGAACCGCGCTTATTATTTGCCCGAGTCATCAAGTCATTTTACCAACCATTTGTACTGCCAAGGGGCATCCATCCCAGTGCGATCGTCGAACCGGAGGTCGAATTGGGCGCAGATGTCTCGATCGGGGCTCATGTCGTGATTCAATCTGGGGTGAAAATTGGTAATGAGGTGACGATTCATCCGAATGTGGTAATTTACCCTGATGTCCAGATCGGCGATCGCACCACCCTCCATGCTAACTGTACCATTCAGGAACGGACAAGAATCGGTGCTGATTGTGTCATCCACAGCGGGGCTGTCATCGGCGCAGAGGGCTTTGGATTCGTCCCGACAGCAACTGGCTGGTTCAAGATGGAACAGGCTGGTTATACTGTCTTAGAGGACAAGGTAGAGATCGGTTGCAATAGTGCTGTCGATCGACCTGCTGTCGGCGAAACACGGATCGGTCGCGATACCAAACTAGATAATTTAGTCCATATCGGACATGGTTCTCAAGTTGGGGCTAATTGTGCCCTCGCGGCACAAGTTGGCATGGCTGGAGGCGTTAAGGTCGGGGATCGAGTGCTGCTAGCCGGACAGGTCGGAATTGCTAATCAGGTCACGATCGGCGATCGGGCGATTGCTTCATCGAAAACGGGTATTCATCGCAACGTCGAACCAGGGGAAATTGTATCGGGATATCCAGCAGTTTCACACAAACTTTGGTTGAAAACTTCAGCGATCGTCAATCGGCTACCAGAAATGTATCAATTCTTTAAACAAAGCCAACGTAGTTAAATATCATTACAATTCAGCAGTGCTGTACATTAATACCATGCCTGAGTTTCGATCGGCTGAAGCTATTTACCCAAGAGCATTTATGGGATCTGTTTTCAGTGTGATGCTACTAATTATCTACGGATTGAAGATCGATTTGAGCGTAAAAATTTACCTTAATTTAATAGGATCCGAGCGATCGCTAGCTGTCATTTTTGATCGAACATGGTAAGCTAACTCTGTAGCGCAATTAACTAATGAGTGAAAGTAGAAAATATCTAGATTCATCCATTACTACCGATCGCTTTGGGGCATCTTGGTTTGTGTACTTCTTGTTACAAATATAAGGTATTAGCGATACTGGTTGTTTAAAGCGATTTAGTCAATTAGAGTTCGATAAAACTCAACTGATAATTGTGCTTATAAGCACAATTATGTCTAAGTAATCTAACAACTTGATTTGATCTGTCTGAGTCGATCTACTGTTGCGATCCAAGCCTGAATTTTAAACTACTATTTAAGTCAGATCGCCAGCAAAAATCGATCGTCACTACAGCAGGGCAATCGTGGCTGTTCCAACCCTAGTATTCCCTACTTTTAGTCAGAGATCTTCAAGTAGACGAGATTGTTTTCTGCCGCACGTTGTAGTTTTCTTAAACAATGAAAATTCAGAAACCAAAAATTATTTTCCCCTGACAGGGTAAGTGATTTAAGATATTTTGATTTTCATAATTAGACACACTCTATACAAATAAAGCGCGGTTTTCAATAACTATCGAGGATGTCTTTATGAACGAAACTTGGCAACTTATCAGTACGGTATCTGGCACTAGCCAGCTTTTAACCGATCGGCTAATCGCTCAGGTAGCCGCACCAACAGCTCCAACTATTTCAACAGATGGTGTAGAAAACTTTGTTAAGCAAACAACTACTACAGTTGGGAGCTTTCTACCCAATTTACTCGGCGCGATTATCACCCTCTTTGTGGGCTGGATCGTGGCATCGATTGTCTCAACAGTCGTCCGAAATCTACTCAAACGCACCGATCTAGATAATCGTCTGGGTAACTGGGTAACTGGCGGTACGAGATCGGCGATGAATACCGAAAAAATCGGTGGAGACATTGCTTT
>JBJOOY010000309.1:0-2680 GCA_046051065.1 Cyanobacteriota bacterium | reverse complement strand
CTAGTCTCTGGGTAATTAGTCACTTTGACGATCAACTGCGAACTTCACTAGATGCGGAAACGCTATAATAATCGATCGAATTTAGGGTTTTCTTTAATCTTGCCCAATACCTGTTTGATTTCTTGCGTGCGATCTTTGGCGGCAATTAAAGTAACATTGCCATCCCGAACGATGACCACATCTTCTAAACCGATCGTCACTACAACTTCATCGGGATTGCTAGCATATAAAATTGCCCCTTGAGTATCCAAACCGATATGTTCGGCTAACTCGACATTTAGATCTTCCCCTTTCAGGAGTCGCTCGATCGCACTCCAATCGCCCAAATCGTCCCAACCAAAGTCAGCCGGAATGACATGGGTTAATTTAGTCTTCTCCATCAACGCATAATCGACGCTCTGCTTCGGCAAAGTCGGATAACAACTTACTCCATGCTCGCACAACAATTTCATGATTTCTGGCGCGTGAGTGTGGAGTTCTTGAATCACAGTTTTAGCTGTGAAAATAAACATCCCACTATTCCAGGTATAATCACCACTGTCGATAAAAAGTTTCGCCTTATCTGCATCGGGTTTTTCGGTAAATCGATCGACTTGATAAGTTTTGAGTTGCTGATATTCACCACTAGGCGTTCCCTGCTGAATATAACCATAACCAGTCGAAGGAAATGTAGGCGTAATCCCCAATGTAACGATCGCCTGTCGAGTCTGAGCCAATTCTACCGCCGAACCGAGCGTATGCGCAAACGCCTTAACATCGCCAATCCAATGATCCGCTGGGAAGAAACCAATCGTCACATCTTCCCCATACCGTTTGGCTACCTCCAAACTCGCCCATGCCACCGCAGCAGCCGTATCGCGACCTTCTGGTTCCACGAGTAAATTAGCGGCTGGGAGGTCGGGTAATTGCTCTTGTACGCCTGTTGCGAGCATTGCCGATGTAATTACCCAAATATCGTCCCACCCACCGACAATTGGCAATAATCGCGTAGCTGTGGCTTGCATCAGACTTTCACCACTACCATCGAGACAAAGAAACTGTTTGGGTCGATGTTTGCGGCTCAGTGGCCAAAATCGCTCGCCTTTACCGCCAGCAAGAATTACAGGTACAAATTTTGATTGCATGTGATGGATGTAGGGATAATTAAAATGTTTACAGACGATCGCTTAACTTAGGTATCCATAATACCGATTAATTTACCTGTTTTCGGCAAGCGATCGATCTAAAACATCACAATCATTACGATCGAACGACTAAACTCAGTTAAACTAGATTTTTGGGGTGCAAGTGCGATCACTTTGTTATAATCAGCCAACTCTAAGATTTCATATTTATGTTTGGATATTTGATGTGATTGTTGTGGATGTGATTTGAGTTCGATATTTTCTATTTGGGTAGGCTCGATCGATTAATGCACTCATCCACAAATTAATATCTCGATCGCCACATGCTTTGAATTTTTCACACTGCTTAAAAAAATTCCCTCGCACGAGGGGATTTACCTATTTAATTGATCGAAATCCAGCTATCCTATCGGTTGAGATTCGATCGATCTGAATGGGTATCTAAATCCTACCCAAATCATAGACGTTTAAACATTGACAATTACAAGCTAACTATCGAGCTGCTAACCATCGTTCACGCCGACTGGATCTTGTGCCAACAGCCGAGGGGCAGACAGAAATATTCACCTTGTCCGATTGCCGTCGTAGATTCGATCGATGCTTGAATTTCGCTAGGGGTAAAGGTGTAACCCCACTTTGCACCGAGTTGAACTGCTAATTTGAGAAAATCTCTTCTTTCGACGATCGCCTCAAATTTCTGAGCTAGAGATTGGTTTTTGGCTACTAGTTTGTAGAATTTATTTAGATGTGATTTCATTGCAAATACCCTCCGTAAAAGCTATTACAAGTATCGGATCGGCACTCGATCGGCTCTTTTCTATCTCAACTCAAACCGATTCTTGATAATCCTAACTTCATTCTAGATCGCCGATCGCACATCAATTTCTAAACTTCTATAATCTTAATTATTCTTGCAAACAAATAGTAGAATTTTGTCGATCGCTTTGCTGGCTCGATCGTCACATATTCGATCATATATGGTGCGATCCACCCGCACTATAAATGTGCTGCCCTGCGGGCACCCCTGTCTTGAAAAGGTGCTTCACTTGCCTGTACCACCGTATGGGTCGGATGGGTTCCCCATCCGTGACCCATACCCAAGCAGGGGAAACCCCAAGACCGAATGGTCGGCTAGCCGACCAAATGCACTTTTCGCTCCTGGGAGGGGATTTACATGCGGGAGAATATCGATCGACTCGATCGACATAGGGAACCTAATAATGCTAATCTTCATCTGGGTGAAAACTAGTACTACTGTGCAAAAATCAATTTTAGCGATCGAATATTTACCCCTGTTTCCTAACCTCCCGACCTCCATGAAATTCAATTTGATCCTGACCGGATTGCTTAGTAGTGCCTGCTTATTTCTAGCCACACCAGCGCAAGCAAGTAAATTCACTGGTTGGCAATTTGATGCCAACCGCAATCAACTAGATTTTGGCACCGACATGGGAGTCCAGCCAAAAGCCACCCTCCTCGATGGCCCTTGCCGTCTCATCATCGATTTACCTGGCACGACCATGAGTGAGGCTACCGTCCGCAAGAAATTCGGTGCA
>JBJOOY010000308.1:0-3810 GCA_046051065.1 Cyanobacteriota bacterium | reverse complement strand
AAACAATTTGGCGATCGATCGAATGTCGATATTGCCGATCCCGATGTCCGGATCAACGTCCATATTGACAAAGATCTCGCGACTGTCAGCTTAGATAGCTCTGGGAGCAGTCTCCACCGTCGCGGCTATCGATCGGCTGTCGGCGATGCACCACTGAAAGAGTCACTAGCCGCCGCTTTAGTTAAAATGTCCGGCTGGACTCCCGATTTAGCCTTTGTCGATCCGCTCTGTGGTTCGGGCACATTACCTCTAGAAGCGGCGATGCAGGCACTAAACATCGCCCCAGGTGTTTTTCGCGAAAGCTTTGGTTTCGAGCGCTGGCTAGACTTCGATCCAGACTTATTCGATCGACTGTTAAAAGCTGTTGAAGCTGGTGAAAGAAAAGATCTGCAGCCGACGATTATCGGGAGCGATCGAAGTTACGAAATAATCAAACAAGCTCAATCTAATGCACTGCAATCTGGTGTCGGTAGCTATGTTCGATTCGCCCAATTAGAACTAGCTGAAGTTGAAGCTCCAGCAGACACGGGGGTTTTGATCTGCAATCCGCCCTATGGGGAACGGCTCGGACGCGATCAGGATTTGGGGGCTTTTTATAAACTATTGGGCGATGTCCTCAAAAATCGGTTCAAGGGTTGGACGGCATATGTCCTGAGTGGCAATAAGCAACTAGCTAAATCGATCGGGTTGCGGTCTGCCGAACGCACTACAGTTTACAATGGCACATTGTCTTGTCAACTCATGAAATATGAGCTGTATTAAGTTACTCTTTACTCGATCGCGAGCGATAATTTAACAACTCTTCCATTTAAATTTGGCTACTTTTCCTCCCAGAAATCAAATACATCATCGATCCGCCACTGGAATGAAATGTTTGATTGAGCAGGGATGCTTTGACTAATTGATTTCCTTGCAACATCCGCAACCAATGAGCTTCAAAATCTAACGCTGTTCCACCGCCAGCTAGGAAATAACGTAATGCCTCATCCTGCTCCCAGGTGCCTCGATCGAGCCAATCCAAACACAATTGTTTGCTGACTTGCTGTTCTTTAGAGGCATAGGGTGGAAACATCGGAGAGGTTTTATCTCCGATATAGACTTGGATATTTTGCAACCCGATTTCGGCAAAATAGCCAGGAATCAAGTCGCCAATAGAATTATTACCCTCGCCCAACTTAATTTTTCCACGTTCGCAGCTCAAATGAAATTCCACATCTTGGCAAATCTCTTTGATCGATTCCCCAGCGCTCAAATTATTAAACATCAGCCTGTTTGCTAAATTATTAGGCTCAGCAACTGCCAGCAATCCACCTGGTTTCAATACACGCAACATTTCTTTCAATACTGCCACTGGATCGGGCACATGAATCAATAAAGTTTGGCAAGTAACTAGATCGAAGGCACAATCTGGAAAGGGAATTGCTTCAGCATTACCAAGTTCATAGCTGAATCGTTTCTCCAGTCCCGATTTTTGCGATCGGCAGTTAGCTGCTTCGATCCATTTAGGCTCTCGATCGATTCCCACAACAGTAGCATTAGTCGGCAGAAATTGAGCGAGTATTTGTCCCCAATGCCCTTGCCCACAGCCAACATCTAGCACAGTACCGATATCCTGAATTTGCCATCGTTGTGCCATCAGCTTCAAGAAATCTAGATTCCACCAGAAATCTCGGGCATCATTGAAATAATCTGCGGAGTGCAGTTTTTGATTAGTTTGCTCAGACATGGGAATTTCCTTAGAAGACGGGGCTTAGTGGTGCAAAAAAGTCCTGAAAAACGAATGGTGGATAATTGCCAGCCGCTCGCATTGCATCGATCGGTAAACAATTGTTATCTTTAAATGTAGAGGAATGTAACTTAACCCAGTTGCACTAGGCATCGACTATGACAATAGCACTAGCAACAGATAATCGTACTCAACTGACCCCAGGCGGCGACGAGCCAAGCAAATTTGACCCGATCGAATCTTGGTATCCAGTATATTATGTTGAAGATCTCGATAAAACTCAGCCCACTCCGTTTACATTACTCGATCGAGATTTAGTGATTTGGTGGGACGTGCAAGCGCAGGAATGGCGAGCATTTGACGATAAATGCCCACATCGATTAGCCCGGTTATCCGAAGGACGGATTGCTGAAGATGGCTTGCTAGAGTGTCCGTATCATGGCTGGGCATTTACCGGAGCTGGTACTTGCGATCGAATTCCCCAACAATTGCCCGAGGCTAAAGCCGAAACTTCCCGCCGAGCTTGTGTAACATCGTTGCCAGTTGCCGTACAGCAGGGATTATTATTTATTTATCCAGGGACGGCAGAAAAAGCGGCAAATACCCCAGTACCACTCATTCCCGTGCCGATGGAAGCGGATAAACCGATCGATGGTTGGATAATTTTAAATACATTTCGCGATCTTCCCTACGATGCGCTGACGCTACTCGAAAATGTCCTCGATCCCAGTCATTTACCCTACACCCATCATGGTAGCGTCGGTAAGCGATCGAATGCTGGTCCAGTAGAATTAGAGGTGCTCTCATCAGATAAGTCTGGTTTTACAGGTACTTGGGCGGATGGGCCGCGCAAGGGTACACTAGGCAGGCAGAATACAACTTTTATCGCGCCTGGTTTGATGTGGCACGAACTGACATCTAAGCAATTAGGTGAGACAATTACAGTAGTTTATGCCACGCCAATCCGCAAAGGTGAATGTCGAGTTTTCGCCAGATTTCCGTTTAAGTTTGCGAGTAAAGTTCCAGCATTTTTGATCCAGGCTACGCCTGCATGGTATTCACATATTAATAATAATGCCATCCTAGAAGACGACCAAATTTTCCTCCACTATCAAGAAAGATATCTGGAACAGAAAGGTGGGACTAATAATTTTAGTCAAGCGTTTTATTTACCAACTAAGGCTGATGTATTTGTGTTTGAATACCGTCAGTGGGTAAATGATTATCAAGCCGATCCTTTTCCTGGGCAAACTTTTGCGCCTGCATTATCGACAGCACGATTACTCGATCGATATCATACTCACACGGAGCATTGTCATAGTTGTCGTACTGCCCAAAAGAATCTCCAAATTGCCCGACAATCGATCGCGATCCTGCTATTAATTACTTGGGCGAGTAGTTTGACTTTAGCTCTAAGTAATCCTGAAAATTCTTTATCCTTAGCTGCAATTGAGATCGGGATAGTTGTGGTTGGATCGCTAGCTTGGTATGGATTAGGTCGGTTATTAGTTAAATTAGAACGAGGAGAACGAACTCCAGCCCGAAACCGTAAATAATATAGCAGCCCGACTGGTTGAAAGTCGAGCTGCTATATTATTTCGCACTTATAAAACTAACTACTACTTAAAACGTTTAATTAAAACATCTAGATTAATCTATTTTGACAGCGGTTACATCAACTGCCAGATCAGGAACACTTTCTGTTGCTTTACCAGCACGCACGTTATGTTCTTCTAACTTGCCCTTAACTATTTGCGAAACTTCAGCGATTAATAAAGAGATCACAATCCCATCATCGATCCAACCAACTATCGGGAAAACATCGGGAGAAATATCGATCGGACTAACAAGATAAACCAGCGATCCAGCTACTACCCACCAACGATATTTAGGATTCCGTAACAGAGCGCGATACCAGTTGTAAATCGATTGAATAGAAAAGTTCATGTTGGTTTCCTTAAGCTATTTCTGAGCTATTTATATCATGTCAGATTTCCTCAGTTTTGAGAGGTGTGGAAAACTCACATCTTGTGTAGCGTCGTCCACACCTGTTAGGAGATAGGGGATAGGAGTTAGAGGTTAAG
>JBJOOY010000307.1:0-2977 GCA_046051065.1 Cyanobacteriota bacterium | reverse complement strand
GATGATTCAAGCCCTATGTCCAAACAATTAGGGCTTGTCGATTTTCGATCAGTAAATTGCTAAACGTGCTATATTTTTATTTTTCTGTGTTGACCCCGATTTGACCAGCTAGACCGAAAGTTTGAGATCGTAATGCAACACATTACCGGACAGGGCAACTCTAACACCTAAGTACTTGTGTAACATAAATTTTCTAGGTGTAATTAATTTTACTTGGCTACTTAATAGCCTCGCTCGATCGCTGACTAGTGATAGACTAAATGTTAATCTTTATTAACAAAACGGTACTTAGTCTGGCTAAAAATTAATAATTGCCATCTGACTACTGATCGAGCGGTGTGTAATTGGCAATAGCAAAGACAGTACCTTAGTAAACCTAGGAGATCTAAACCTCTAGATGACTTTATCGATCGAGCCGAATACAGCCATTTCGCTGTCCCAAACACATAATTCCGAACTAAAGCTTAAGGATATTCTCAAAACTTTACCAAAAGAAGTTTTCGCCAAAGATAGTCGTAAGGCTTGGCAGCAAGCATTCAGTACCATCGTGATGGTTTCACTCGGAATGACTGCTCTAGCCTATTCCCCTTGGTACCTATTACCCCTAGCGTGGATATTTACAGGTACCGCGATGACTGGCTGTTTCGTCATCGGTCATGACTGTGCTCACCGTTCCTTTTCAAATAGTCGTAAAGTTAACGATATCGTCGGTCATCTGTTCATGTTGACCCTGATTTATCCCTTCCACGGCTGGCGGTACGGGCATAGCAAGCATCACAAACATACAAATAAAATGGATGTAGATAATGCTTGGCAACCCTGGCGACCCGAAGATTATGCTACAGCACCAACCTGGCTGCAAGTAACTTATCAAGCCATGCGTGGTCGATTGTGGTGGTTGGCTTCATTACCTCACTGGGCAGCAGTGCACTTCGACTGGCGCAAGTTTAAGGAAGGTAAAACCAGAGATGATGTTAAATTTTCGGCTTTATTTGTAATTATCGGCGCAGCGATGATCTTCCCGATGATGTTTGCGACTTTAGGCGTGTGGGGCTTCGTTAAATTTTGGTTGCTCCCTTGGTTGGTATATCATTTCTGGATGAGTACCTTCACGATCGTGCATCACACCGCAGCAGATATTCCGTTCAAGCCTGCTAATGAATGGCAAGAAGCGATCGCGCAATTAACTGGTACCGTTCATTGTGACTACCCTCGTTGGGTTGAGTTCTTGTGTCACGATATCAACGTTCACATCCCCCATCATATTTCTACTGCAATTCCTTCCTACCGCTTGCGCGAAGCTCATGCGATTATCAAGGCTAATTGGGGCGAATATATCAAAGAACGTAAGTTCAACTGGGAATTGATGCAAGACATCACTGACAAATGTCATATCTATGAAGAGAATGAATTTTATCAGAGTTTTGCTGAGTTTAACAATCGTAACTAGGGGATGGGGGATAGGGAATAGGGTTTGAAGTGCTTGTGTGTCTAAAAACTTTGTTTGCTATCCCCCACTAAAATGACACCATCGCGATCTAGTCTGCTTTCCATATTTCAATAATATTCAATTCTGGGGAAACTGTACTCTCTTGCTTCCTCTTTCACACACCTGACATTCCTCTCAATCTTTACTGGGCTTGCATTCGATCGTTGCTTGTCACCCCTTCAGGATGCCGACTTGATTTGTAAATTCTTTGCAACAGTTTAATGGTATCCTTACTCATTCCTCTGATAAACCGCATGTTCGATCAAATTTAAAATATTTTTTAGAGTTTTCATTATATCTCAAAATATATAAATATTTTTGCCGATGTACTTACGGTAATCGCGATGACGATCGAGTCTGCCCTCAAGCTAGAGAAATGGCATAATAAACATATAGATATTGTTCATCCTCATACCTACTAAATCAGTTCGATCGATTGAGTATGAACTCTTCAGAACATTCCCTAACTCGTGCCTATAGCCAGGAAGATGTCCAACAGATTCTGAATATTGCCTTGGCTCAAAAACCCGATTCGGGTACGGAGTTATCTTACGCGCAATTATTAGAAATAGCTGATGAATTGCGGATTTCACCCGATACGCTCAAGTTGGCTGAAAGTACTTGGCTGGTGCAGCAGAGTGCATCGACAAAATTGCAAGAGTTTGAGGATTATCGTCGATCGAAATTTCAAGCTAAAGTGGGTAAATATGCGATTACCAATACTTGTTTGGTAGCTATAAATTTCTTGACGGGATTTGGCGTACCTTGGTCTTTATATATCCTATTTTTGTGGGGAATGGGCTTTGGTTACGAAGTCTGGAAGTTTATCTATCAGCGTCAGGGACAATCTTACGATCGAGCGTTTCAAAATTGGCAACGCAAACAGAAAATTCATAAATCAATTACTGGCCTGATTGATAAAATAGTCTAAATGTTACCAATTAGTAGCACAAGTGAACGATGGGTGCAACCACTAACATCATCGCTGTTGTTATTGCTATGGATCGTGCTTGGTGCTACTTTACGACTGACCGATTTAGAGCTAAAGCCACCATGGGTAGAGGAGTTTGCGACACTATTATTCAGTATCGGCAATAGTTTCCAATCGGTAGCACTCGATCGAATTATTAGTTTTCCAGATCTACTCGCACCATTAGTCCCCAATCCTCACGCCACGGTTAGCGATGTCGCTCGCCGCGTAATTGCTGAAGATAGTTTAGCAATCTTGTGGACGATAATCTCGATTTGCTGTCTAGCGATCGCGTGTGGACAAATTTCGCGCCAACAACAGTTACCCATTTTACTCATAATTATCTGGGTAATTGTCAATAATTTGGGGTTGGCGACGCATTATTTTTTTGGGATTGGGTCGATCGCCGAAGCTTTGGTGTTAGGTTGTTTATTTGGATGGCAAGTTCGCCACTGTTATCCTAAACTCAACGCCCATAAATCTTATCGATCGAGCGTCAGAGCTACTTTACTACATCC
>JBJOOY010000306.1:0-4535 GCA_046051065.1 Cyanobacteriota bacterium | reverse complement strand
AACATGTCGATCGATATTAATAATAGTTTATGCTAAAGCAGGGGAAACCACTGCTAGGCTCTCAATGTTATGCGAAAACTCCGATTTTTGTTGCCAGGAACTACCCAAAAATTTAACTGCGGGGGCTTATTTGCCGAACTAAAAACGATCGAGTTAGTCAAACAAATCTGTCCTGTCGAAATCGTTACCTATCGCCAACGAGAGCCAGATAAACCATTTCTAGACGATCTGTTAAAATATCCCCCGCAGCCTGATACCATCTTCGTTGTGAGTTGGGGTTTTGATGTCCCCAAACTAGTGGATCGGCTCCAAGGTTGTCCAACAATTTACCACGCTCATAGTGCTGAGTATGGCTTTCAACTGCCTGCCCGAATTCCGATCGTCACTGTCAGTCGCAATACTTTGGGCTATTGGGGACAGAAATCACCGCACGCACTACTATATTATTTACCCAATCAAATTTCTGATGAATTTAGCGATCGACACCAAGAGAGATCGATCGATGTATTAGTTCATGCGCGTAAATCTTCTGCCTATTTATTAAAGCAATTAATTCCCGCCTTAGAACCTCATTGTCGCGTAGAAGTTATTGATGGCTTTGTTGATAGTTTAGCAGATTTGTTCAATCGATCGCATGTTTATTTATACGATTCTGCCGAATATTGGGCGACGCAGGGTGTAACCGAAGGATTTGGTTTACAACCTTTAGAAGCGATCGCGTGTGGTTGTCAGGTATTTTCTAGTATCAATCATGGTTTATCAGATTATTTAGATCCGGGATTTAATTGCCATAAAATTGCTGGGTTTAGTACCGCCTACGATGTCGATCGAATTTTAGCAGCAACTAAATCTGCCTCGCCACTTCACCATCTAGAAACCCTACTTGCTGAATATCGAACAGCAAATATTCTGTCGCGTCTGCATGTAATTATCACTGAAATAAATCATTTTTTCGATCGAGTCAATTTAAATAGTTCCGATCTGCCAGATTTGAATTACCAGCGAATTTTACAGTTAAGACTATTAAAAGCGGTCAAAAGTATTCAAAAAAAACTCAATCACTAGGTAAAAAATAAATTGCCAATTTGAGAGAGTATATCCGAAAGGGGAGGAGAATATAGCTAAGATCGATCTCTGTTAAGATTCTGGAGTTAGATCGAGGTTGCGATAGACTCGATCGATCGAAAAAATGAGATTAATACTTTTCAACTCGACACTATCTCCTTCTTTATAATTAATAATGATCCAGTCACCAGAATCATTGTTTAGCCTTCAAATCGGATGGATCTGAACTTGCAGATCGGCATCTACAGTGATGATACTTTGGCGCGGGCATGTCTGCCAATCACCTGCAAATATCGGCTCGGAGGCGAGGATTACCGCATCGGGATAATCGATACTATCTTTAATCCAATAGAAAGAAGGTACGACAGCATTGTGCGCGAAGCGCGAAGCAACTAGACGATTGCCATCGCTAATAATGATATTGGCAGAGATGGTTGTGCGGGCGAGTGTCACTAAATTGCGCAGGAGCTGTAATGTATGTTGGAGGGCAATTTCGAGCGGAAGTTCGGGATGAGTATGGAGTTCGTTACTCAACAAGGCGAAAATATGTTCTGAATCGGTTGTACCATCGATCGATTGATAAATATGGTGATGCAATCGATCGCGAATTTGCTTATATAAACCGGAGCGAAAGTTATCGATAAATCCATTGTGAATAAATAATAAATTACCATCCCGAAAGGGCTGACAATTATTCATACTCACACCTTGTCCTGGAGTTGCACTCCTGACGTAGCTTAACATACAGCCTGTTTCTACCGATCGACTCAGATCTGGTAGATTGATATCACTCCAAATCGGAATTGTCTGTTTATAAATAAATGGATTGGTATGCTGCTGAGCATGATACCAACCAATGCCAAAACCATCCGCATTAATCACCCCAGCGGTCATTTCACGGGGTTGATAACTTTGGACAATCAATGAATGCTCTGGTTTCGCAATTAATCGATCGAGCGATTGGGGTTTACCCTGATAAGCAAGCAAACGGCACATTGACAGTGAACGGTTAACAGTTAACAGTTAACAGTGAGCAGTGAGTATTCAATAGTATAGATTGTTCACAGCGAAATTGCTGGACAAAAAAAAGTAGGCATTAGTGCCTACCTCAATCATAAGTGTGATATAAATTAGCCGCTCTCGTTATGGTGCTAGTGCATTACCCCGCAGGAGACTACCGATCGTTTTGGCAGTAATCTTCATTTGGGTAATTGGATTAGCAACCGTGACAGTTTTGTAGAGATAGCTGTCGAAAGTTAGCTTCTGAACGTCGATATCCGCACACATTTCGACGAAAGCTTCACGAGTCGCATCGGAACGGTAGAATACACGTTGGAGAATATCTAAGACAGTGTAAGTCAAGCCATAAGCTTTATCCCACTGTTTGATATATGCTTTCAGATCTGCTTCGGTGGGGATTTTCGCGCCTTGCTCAGAACGTTCGACAATCATTTCCGCACACATCCGTCCAGATTTCGCAGCGAAGTAAATACCTTCACCCGAAGATTTAGTTACATAACCAGCCGCATCGCCAACCAGAGCGCAACGTCCAACAACCCGACGTGGGCGAGGATGTTCGGGGATGGGATGAGCTTCAACTTTGATAATAGTACCGCCTTCTAGCTTTTTGGCAGCCCGTTGACGGATGCCCGCTTGTAAATTCTTGATATCTGCCTTGTGTACCTTCATCGTCCCCGTACCGACCGCTACGTGGTCGTATTTCGGGAATACCCAAGCATAAAAATCGGTGGAGACATCATCGCCAACATACATCTCAGCGAGACTGTGGTAGTATGCCATTTTGTCTTCTGGCAGTCTGATCCGCTCTTGGAAGGCGATCGCGTAGTTGTAGTCGCCTGCATCCATTGCTTTAGCAACGCGGGAATTAGCCCCATCGGCACCGATTACCAAGTCAACTTTTAAGGTTTTAGCTTCGCCTTCGATACTCCCACTGGAGTGATCTGCGTAGTGCAGCACGTAGGGATCTTTGGTATTTAATCCCGGCATTTCGAGTTTGTGGACGGTACCATTAATCAGTTTGGCACCTAATTTCTCCGCTCGATCGCGTAAAAATCCATCTAAGACTTCCCGCCGACACATCCCAATATACTCACCTGGCTTGAGCGTTTGACCGATATCGACTTCAATATTAGAAGGCGAGATCATCTTCATCTGCCGTACCTCGCGATCGATAATCTCCGGCGGTAAGTCAAATTCACTCACCATACATAAAGGTATCGCTCCACCACAAGGCTTGGCGTTGTCTAATTTGCGTTCGAATAAATAAGTTTCAATTCCAGCTTTAGCTAAGACTTCAGCAGCAGAAGAACCTGCTGGCCCAGAACCGACAACAGCAACCCGTAGTACCACAGCTATATCTCTCTTAATGATTTGTGCTTACAACTACCGGATGTTAGCACGGACTTTCATCAGGAGGGGACTGAACGTTATCCAGTCGGTCATAATTGAAATATTCCTTTATATAAAGACATATTTAGATAAATTTTAACTGTCCGTAAGTACGAGATCGATCGCGAACGGGCACTAATATGCAGGTGTGCGGCGATCGATCAAACAAACTTAATCTTACGGGCAGCATACAAGCACATCTTAACTAAAACTAATCCTTCCCGAACATGAGAAATATTCGACTGTCCGTAAGTACGAGGTTGATAGCGAACGGGCACTTCCACGATCTGTAAATTTAATTTTGCTGCGCCAAATAGCAAATCGAAATCGCCAAAGGGATCGAAATCGCCAAAGTAACTACGATTAGCGACAATTCTTAAATAATCTTCGCGCCATAATACTTTAGTTCCACATAGCGTATCTTTAATATTTTGTCCTAATAAAAAGGAAAAAACTAGCGCAAAAAACTTATTTGCCAAAGTATTGAGCCCAGGCATTGCTGCTTGAGAATAAGGATAAACTAACCGCGAGCCATTGATAAATTCACCTTTTCTATTCACAATCGTTGTCACAAAATTGACTAATTCTTCCGGTTGGACTGTTAGATCGGCATCCAAAATAATTAAGATATCCCCAGTTGCAGCAGCAAAGCCAAGCCGTACCGCATCACCTTTACCTTTCCCTATTTGTTGGAATGTTTTAATTGTAAAATCGCCTCGATATTCGCGCTCGATCTTTTGGATTTGTTCCCAAGTATCATCTTGAGAATGACCTTCAACAAAGATGATTTCAGTATGCTTGCCTAATTGAGGTAAACGCTCGATCGCCGCAGCAATATTTCCTGCTTCATTTCGAGCGGGTATAATTACACTGACCGTATAATTATGGTTGAGATTGACTTGTCTATCGATCGAATCAGTCGCATCAACACAAGTTTTTGGATCTCGAAAATCGTGCTGCTGCCGAGCAACGATATAATTAGTCAATCCAAGATGATTTATAATTGGCAGTGGGCTTAAATACCGATTGACAAAGTTAGAGATAATTGGAATGTCTTTAGG
>JBJOOY010000305.1:0-3008 GCA_046051065.1 Cyanobacteriota bacterium | reverse complement strand
ATCGTAGCTATTGGGCGCACGACCTAATAGATGACGGAAGTTGAGTTCGATAAACCGATAGCGCGGACAATCAGTAAATCGCGACATGTAAACATCAGATTTGGCGATCGCGCGGACAAATTCCCGGACGCTATATTCGCCGCGTTTGAATTGCGACTCAGCAATTACCGAACGCTCGCTTTCCATGACATAGGCATTACCTAGTACTTGGCGATAGACGGCTGAGATAATTACATCAGCCTCTTCATTGGAACGCCCGGGTACCCACTCAACGGGAGGGGTTTCGTCAAATAAACTGACACCTAACTGTGAAGCTGGTCCAAAAGGCATTTACTAAGTCTCCATACTGAACAACAATAAATCTAATCTGAGGATGATTGTCTCAAAATTCTCAGGAAATTGGTCATTACCGTTACAAGTAATAACCATCAAATGCTGAATTTATGAGTGACTTCAGGTGCTGACAGGCTGCCTAGTAGGCTAAGTAACCCGCTGACGATCTCGATCGATTTTTATAATCTTATCTATACTAATCTTCATATATAGATGTAACTCTGAACGCTAAGAATCGTAAAGTTTTTCTATTTCGATTCATTACGTCAGAATGATACCACTTTGACACCACTTTCTGATTTCGTCGATCGTTCGCATCGCAGCAACAGCAGCCAGAAACAGCAACCGATAATTTACCTTTCGATGCTCAGAGTAATCCGACTATGATTGATGAATTAGTTCGACACTGAAGATGCTGTCAGCAGGTTTAGCGGAAATCGTGCTTGCCCAATTAATTGATTTTAAGAACTGTTCGCCCGATCGAGTTTCGACGACATCTACACCCCATTGATTCAGTTGAAGTGCGTCGGGGGAGTCACTGGTAGCCGGAGTAGTCTTAATACCACCTAAGATAAGAAAATCGAAATTGATCGACCCGATCGATTCCCTGCGGCTAGCAGCCAAAATCTGGGCGCATTTTTCGCCGACTTGTTGCGGAGTCAGCAGCTGTGCGGGTGCGACGACTTCGAGAATCCAGTGCGGATTATCTACCTGACGACATTTAATTTCTGGGGTGGATTTAAACCCTTCAATAAATACCTGCGTGAAGGCTGACCGACTCAGCGCGGGCACTTTTTCGTCTGCGATGTCAAAGTTGTGAGAAAATAGCATCCGCAGGGCTTGGGGGTTATTCATGAGTGAAAGATTTTAATTGAGCGATCAGGTGGTCGAAATACGGACTAACGATCGCGTGTCGATCTGCATCGATCCGCTTTAAACTGGCTGTTTTAATCCCTTCCAGTCCAACAGACATGGCATCGAGGGGAACTTGGAGTTCTCGATAGAGGAGCTGCATGCTATCCAATCCTTCAGCACTAGTATACTCAGCGTGTCCGCCAGCAAGACCGTAGGTAATTGGGCGGAGATAGTGCCAAAAATCGCGCCAACAAGCTTCAGCGCGTTCGGGGGGATAAAGTCCGCCACCTGGCTCGGAAATTTGGGGAAATTGGCTAAGTACTTCGGCTCTAGCTTCATCGACAATTTCGACAACTCGATCGCGTAATAATTGCGATACGGGAATTAAGCCAGAAGTTTGGGGTGAAAGTGCCGCAATCTGGTGGTAGTCTGCATCGGTAAGATACACTCTAGCTTCCTCTGCGGCATGGAAAATCTCGATCGCAGTGGCTGGATGAGTCGATTTCCATGCTTCAAAGCTGACAATTCTCGCTCTGGCAATTAGATCTTTAATTCGATCGGTAAGCATTTTAGTTCGTAATTTAATGACTATATTTGGCGATCGATTACCAGCCACGATCGATCGATTCAGGCAGATCGGGGGAAATCGAGCGGATCCGTATTAACACCTAAAAACATTAAACCGCATCGATAGTAACATCAGACACTTGTATTTTTGTTAAAATATGTCAAGCTTGGTGTAAGGATCCTCTAAAAATATTGCCTAGACAGCAATAGGATGATAGTGCCAGGCCGTGTATTCTATTTGATTTAAGGAGATGAAAATTATGACCGATCCAGTTTACAACCAAACACCTCATCATGTAGTCGTTGTCGGCGGGGGGTTTGGCGGACTCTATGCCGCACAGTCGTTAGGTAACGCACCTGTGAAAGTAACACTGATCGATAAACGTAATTTTCATTTGTTTCAACCACTATTATATCAAGTAGCAACAGGCGGTCTATCTCCAGCCGAGATTTCCTCGCCATTACGATCGATCCTCAATAAAAATCAGAATACAACGGTGCTGATGGGTCAAGTCGAAAATATCGATCCAGTTGAGAAAAAAGTATCCTTAAATAAGGGACAATTAAATTACGATACATTAATCGTCGCGACTGGTGTTAGCCATCATTATTTTGGTAACGACCAATGGGCACCGACAGCTCCAGGCTTGAAAACTATTGAAGACGCACTCGAAATGCGGCGACGGATTTTTGTCGCATTTGAATCGGCAGAAAAAGAAACCGATTTAGAAAAACGCCGCGCTTGGCTGACCTTTGTCGTCATCGGTGGTGGCCCGACGGGTGTAGAATTAGCTGGCGCGATCGCCGAACTAGCTTATAGCACGCTCAAAAAAGATTTTCGGAATATCGACACTGCGGAAACTCAAGTCCTGCTAATCGAAGGGATGGAGCGGGTTTTGCCACCCTACGCACCAGAATTATCGGTCAAGGCGGAAGCATCGCTAGAAAACTTGGGCGTAAAGGTACAGACTAAAACCCTAGTTACTAATATTGAGGATCATACTGTCACTACTCGTCAAGGCGATCGAGTGGAAACAATTCAATCTAGAACTATTCTCTGGGCTGCGGGTGTCAAAGCTTCGGCAATGGGTAAGGTTTTAGCAGAGCATACAGGCGCAGAACTCGATCGAGTGGGTAGAGTGATGGTTGAGCCGGACTTGAGCATCAAAGGGCATCCCGATATTTTTGTAATCGGTGATTTAGCAAACTTTACCACCGCAGAAGGTAAACCACTACCTGGAGTCGCACCCGTA
>JBJOOY010000304.1:0-2530 GCA_046051065.1 Cyanobacteriota bacterium | reverse complement strand
GCGGTTACAATTTGATGGCGGCTGGGAATGGGTGTTTGTTCGCCATAAATTTCTCGATCGACTGTTGCCAGTAAATAAGGATGATCGTAAATCGCTCGCCCAATCATCACCGCATCGACAGATTGGAGCTGATCTTTAACTTGTGCTAAGTTAGTAAACCCGCCGTTAATCTCGATCGACAGGTGGGGAAAATCTCGTTTGAGCTGATGCACATCCGCATACCGCAGGGGTGGAACTTCGCGATTTTCTTTAGGACTCAAGCCATGTAACCAGGCTTTGCGGGCATGAACGGAGAAACGAGCGCAATTAGCCCCAGACACGATCGAGACGAATTTTACCAGATCTTCATAGCAATCGACATCATCTACCCCAATTCGATGTTTAATTGTGACTGGAAGGCGTGTAGCATCGCCCATTGCGGCGATACATTCGGCAACTCGATCGGGTTGGAGCATCAGACAGGCACCGAAATTACCGTTTTGGACGCGACTGCTCGGACAACCAACATTGAGATTAATTTCATCGTAGCCAAAATCTTCAGCAATTTGGGCGCATTTAGCTAAGTCTTGGGGATTATCTCCACCCACTTGTAAAGAGATCGGATGTTCGGCTCGATCGAATCCTAATAGTTTCTCTCGATCTCCATGTAAAATCGCCGCACTGGTGACCATTTCGGTATAGAGCAAGGTGCGTTTGCTAATTTGGCGCAGGAAATATCGACAATGCCGATCGGTTCGATCCATCATTGGCGCTACACTGAGCGGGTGTAATGATTCGATCGATTTCTCGATCTGTACTTCTGGACTACTCACTATCATAAGAAGCGTTTCCTCTTAATTAAGATCTTAGGGTAATCTGGCCCAATTGTGCCGATCGAGTTGACATGCTCCCAATGCTTCCCCACTACCAACGGGAATCATGGGGAAAAGTGGTAAGATCCGATCGAGATTTTCAATCGATCGAACAACAGATTCGATCGTTCACAGGCTATCTTCTTGCTGCTCTGAGGGAATATAACTACCCATGCCGATCGAAAATTTGGTGAAATCTTAACTGAATCTACTTACTCGAAGAAGATCTCAAAGATCTGCCACTACTAAATTATGGTTAACCCTAATCCTCCTGTAAGCAACCCCTCTTTCGGCGACAGTTCGCAGCCAGATCCTGTTTCAGAGCAGCAAAATCTCATCCTACCAGCACTAACACAGGTGCTAACTCCGCTGGGGATTCGCTTCAAATTTTCAATTCTCCGCCACCCACAGACGAGGGAACAGAATATTGATGACAGCGAACTTCCATCCCTAAAATTAGTCGATACATTGTTTCACCCCTTAAGGTATCGTCTGTGGGTGAGATGCCAAGCGCAAAAAAGTTTAACCGATCGAGTCATTGCCACACTGTTAGCTAAAACGCTGCATAGTCTCGATCTCCAAGGATTTCAAGATGCGATCGTTGAATCTTCGCAATCTGCCTTCCCCGATATTACCTCGATCGATACCCATGTTGCTAACTGGCGCTTGAGAATCGACTTGATTCCTCCTGCGTTCCGCTATCAAAGTTGGGCACAATGGGGTGATGTGCCATCGATTGCGAAATTGCTTAATCTTGCCCTCGCAACTGCGGGAATAGAGGTGAGTGCGAGCTTAAAAAATCTCACATTGCAAATTTTTTGTACCGTCACACATCCTCAATCGGCTAAATTCCCAGATCAGAAGATTGCGCTCGATCGGATTATTTTATTACTCAATCAACTCGCACCTCAAGGGATTCAAGGTGCAACTATTTATGGAATGCGGACTGGTGCACAGGCTGAAGCGCCGCCTGCATGGACGCACTGGCTCGATTTACCTGCATTAGACGATCCTAACTTTGCGCCGACACCAATGATTTTGGCTGCACAAGGAGATGAAGATGCCCTCAGTTTTGTCCTGGATCGGCTGCTAAACCCCGATTTAGAGCAGTATTTGGCAAGTGGGGGCATCCGGTTAACCCTGATGCATCATCATCAATTGTTGCATGCGATCGGTGAAGCTGCTGTTTGTCCAGACCAAGATCGAGTTGCGACAACAGTAATTAATCTGATGCAGCAATTGGCGCTGCCAGGCATGATCGGTGTACGTGTATATGGGCGAATATCGGGTCAAATTGCGCCGCTGTGGTCTGAGGAGGTAAATTTAGAGTTAGTACCCAATCGAGTGCCATTAGAGTTCCCTGCGGCTACTCCAGAGCATCAATTCAGTCCAGATCTGTCTGGTGCTAACATCAGTCTGGGTCAAAAGATTGGTAAGTATTTAGGATCGACAGGAATTTGGAAACCCCAAATTAACATGGATAAAACCGATCGATTATTCTATCAACCGCGCTTTCGCTGGCAACCATCTTTACTGTTATTAGTAGTTGGGTTAGGGTTAGCGACTATTAACGATTTAGCACTTAAGTTTGCATTGGCAAACACTAATATTACCACTCAACCTTTAGCAACAGTTTCACAAAAATCGTTTAATAATCCACTACTCGATCGACAGTTAGC
>JBJOOY010000303.1:0-5871 GCA_046051065.1 Cyanobacteriota bacterium | reverse complement strand
CCAGGGTTGACAATCCCGCCAGAAATAATCACTTTAAACGCATCTTCGATCGACATCGTTAAATCTACAACATCTTGTTCCGGTACTACTGCGTACCAACCCGTCGTAGGATTGGGTGTGGTGGGAATAAATAAATTTAACATCCCGTGCGGCATTTGTGACTGAATTTGAGTATCGAGAGTCCCAGTGACAAAAGCAAGTGCCCAGATCCCGCGCCGGGGATATTCTACTAGTACTACCCGACGAAATTTATTGCCAGTATCCTTAAAGATGGTTTCTAACAGTTGTTTGAGCGTTTTATAAACCGATCCTGCTAAGGGAATTGCCTCAAACAATTGCTCGCCGACATCTAATAGCCACTTACCAGCAATATTTCTGGCCATTAAGCCAATCAGCAAAATCGCCATCAGTGGGGCTGCCAATCCAACTAGTAAATTCAAGATATTCACTAAAATTGGATGCAACCCATCAAAAGGGTTAATCTGCTTGGGAATGCGGGTCAAAAAGTTGACTACCCAAGTTGTCACGTTAATCGATAGCCAAATTGTAGTAGCAAGTGGGATTGCTACCAGTAACCCAGCAATTAAATCGTTTTTTAAGTCCTGCTTGAAATGTTCGAACACAAATCTCCGACTTTTTTTAATATAACTAGCAAGGTGATACCTATCTACTCATAACTATACAAAGCTTTGTTGGATCTGGGGAGGTGTTAGCGGGTGAGATCGATCGAATCGAGAGTCTGTGTATCCACTCTCCCCATAATTATCCCCCAGAATCGAACTCTTTCACCGTAGTACTCGTTTTAATCCCGTCCAACCGATCGTAATATAGGCAATTGCCAGCAGCAGACTAGCAACACTAGTTCTGACTCCAGTTTTTAACATTCGTTCGTTAATTTTAGTTTCAATGTCGCGTTTTTGTTTTTGTAATAGGGGAATGTCTTGCGCTGCTAATTGAGCAAATCGCTGCGGATCGGCGAGTAATACTTCTAGCCTAGCTTTAGTAACTTGGAGATTAGCTAACATTTCCCCTTGAACTTGACCACTTTGAAGTTGTTTGTCGATCTGGGCAATTTGCTCCTTAGTTTTTTCCTTGCTTTGCGCGCTAATTTGCTGGAGACTACTTTTCATCTTTTGCTCTCGCTGAGTCACTTCCTCGCTCAGGTTTTTGAGATCCTGCGATTTAAGATCGTTAGTAGAGAGCAACTGAAATGGAATAATTAACACAAAAATTAATCCCAACAAACTAGCGAGGGTAAAAGTGCCTACTCGCCAGCCATTGCCCCGATCTCCACCATCTTCGGTTGAGACGATTTTGATCCAATCGCCTGCGACAGCAAAGGCAATACCGACTAGTGGCAATAAACCACGATCGACTACTTGACTGGTAGCATACAGCCACCACCGCGTACCCTCCAACACGATGTTATTGGCGTTGTCAGGTGGCAGCCACAGTAGAAAAACCAGCTCGCTCAAAGAAACTAGAATCAATACTGCTCCTGCGGTTTTAAGCGCGAGAGGGGTCAAAAAACTACTAACGGTAGGTTGCATAGTCTAAATTTTGGAGATGTTAGGTTTATTTATCCCGACCAGTGGGCGATTTGAACGTGTGTTGAGGAGAGCATCTAAAATCTAGATTATCTGGTGGTGTGGAAGTTCCCGTCGAGTGCGATCGAGTGTCGCCTAAGCTATAATTATTCAGTCTATCGGCTATTTATCGATCGCTATGACCAGGCAAATTCAGGTTTATCCCGATCTCGCAGCATTAGTAACTGCTGCGCTTACTTTGGTAACAGAGCGCGTGCGGCTCGCCATTGCCGAGCGTCAGTATTGCTCGATCGTTTTATCCGGGGGTTCGACACCCGCACCATTGTACGCTGCGCTGGCGCAACAAGACTTGCCTTGGCATCAGATTCACATTTTTTGGGGTGACGAACGCTACGTGGCACCGACGCATCCAGATAGTAATTACGGAATGGCAAAGCGAGTTTGGCTCGATTTGGTACCCCTACCAGCAGCAAATATCCATCCGATCCCGACCGATTTAGCCGAGCCACAACTAGCAGCAGCGGCTTACGAACGCGAAATTAAGCTAGAAGCTGGCGAAAATCCTGCTTTCGACATTATCCTGCTGGGCATGGGCGACGATGGGCATACAGCCTCATTATTCCCTCATACCGCTGCTTTATCGGTAATCGATCGATTGGTAACTGTCGGCGATAAAGATGGACAACCGCGCATCACCTTGACATTCCCACTCATCAATAACGCGCGGAGTATCATGTTCCTCGTCTCGGGCAAGAACAAACAATCGGCATTAACTCAAGTGTTTTCACCCACAGGTGATGCAGATACCTATCCATCCCGATCAATCCAGCCCCAAGGTGAGTTACTCTGGCTGCTAGACGCAGCAGCAGGAGAGGGATCGATCGTCAATCATCACTAAATCTAACCCCAAATCGAGCATGAGAGAATAGACCCAAAACTACTATAGTCAAAGCTTTGCCTGTATTTATCCTTCTCTTCAATAATTTCCAGACTATATTGAATCCACGATCCTCTGTTAAAATCGGATTGGGTTGAGTCTTTGAAACTTATAAAATCTAATTTTTTATGATAGTTTGTCCAAACTGTAAGCATGAAAATCCTGAAGGAGCAAATAGCTGTGAAGCGTGTTATACAACTTTACCAGCTACTAAAGCTTGCCCTACCTGCGGAGCTTCGGTACAATTAGATGCCACATTTTGCGGACAGTGTGGTCAAAGTTTAACACCTACGGAACCTAAAACCCCAATTACTGCACCCCATCCAGTCAGCCATTCTGCGCCTGAAAATCCTGAGGTTGTTTTGCCGCCGACAATTTTGACTAATCCGGCACCAAATGAGATTCTGCCATTACTTAATATTTCTGTCACAGCTCCAACAGTAGCCGAACTTCCGCCACTCGATCCAGAGCCAGAGCCAAGACCACCTGTGGTCAATGTTCCATCGGCTAATCTCACGATGGAACCACTAACTTCAGCATCAGGATCTGCCAAGCCAGATGCAGAGTTGGAATTAGAACAACTAACTACAGTCCAACCAACATCTGCCAAGACGCAACTGCAACAATCAGTGCGGCAATTACAACATCTGCAAACGAATACAGTCCTAGAAATTCCCATCCATTTATCAGTAGTCCATATTGGTAAACCTAACGACCAAGTCATCCCCGATATTGATGTCTCCGGATTTCCGTCTGCGGAAGTGGTATCTCGCTCTCATGCTAGTATTCGGATCGAGGGAGATAACTATTACATTGAAGATTTGGGTAGTGCTAATGGTACTTATATCAACCACAATATTTTAGCCAAAGGTAATCGACATTTGCTACATTTTGGCGATCGCATTAGTCTGGGTAAGGGGGATTTAGTAACGTTTGTTTTTCAATCGATTAAATAGTTACGATCGACAGTAGTCATTTATATGGCTCGTACAGTGCGAGCAAAAACCAGACAGCATAGACTACTCAGCCCAGCTTCAAAATCTCACCGATCGGTTTTATTCAATTCCCTCAGCCTCTCACCCATATGTCCGCCATTGTACTCCGCTTGCTCAATTCAATTCCAGTGCAGCATTGGGAATTTACTTCTGATGATGTGATTCGGATTGGGCGGGCAATGGATAATAACGTAATTTTATTTAGTGCGGTTGTCTCCCGACATCATGCGGAGCTGAGGTGGAATGAAATAGAAGAGGGGTGGCAACTGCTGAATATGAGTCCTAATGGCACATATATCGACGACAAACCGATTAAAACAGTCACAGTCAAAGATGCCACGATCGCGCGTCTAGCTACATCGGGGCCAAAAATTCAGATTAAGTTAGCTAATGATGAAGAAATAGCTATTCTCTGATTCTTGTAATATATTCATAAGTCATTAAAACTAGTTACGAAGTTGAACTGGCATAACTAAATAGGTCATTTTTAACCCGCCCAATGGGGTCAGGATCACAGGTTCGAGTGGGCCATTTAGGCTGATGACAATCTCTTTGGTCAGTAGTGTTTTCAACCCATCCATGAGATATTTAATATTAAAAGCAATATCTAAATTCTCACCAGAAATCTGTGCGGTTAGGGATTCGCGACCGCTACCCCGATCTTGAGCTTCAACAGAAAGTGCGATTTTTCCATCTTGACTATCGATACTAAATTTAACTAAATTAGTTTGGTCGGCCAGCACCGCAATGCGCTCTAAGGCACTTAAAAGTTGCTTGCGATCGAGTGTAATTTGGCGCTGAAACTGTTTGGGAATCAGCAATCGATAGTCAGGATATTTGCCCTCTAAAGTCCGAGTTGTTAATTTTTGGTTACCCCACGCAAAAATTACCTGTCCTTGCTCCAATTGTAGTTCTAATTTATCTCCATCTTGGCGAGAGCCAAGCATTTTGTCTAGTTCGCGTAAAGCTTTGGCAGGAACGGTAACTTCAAACGAACCCAGCTTAAGTGGTGATTTACTCGTTGCGATTAATGACTTATCCTGTTGTAAGTCATTATCGATCGCTTCTGGTTCCTCATTACTAGCTGTGGGAAATACTTCAACAATTCCCAATCGATGTCCGTCTGTGGCGGCAAATTCCAATCGCTCCGGCTCGACTTTAAAATACACCCCAGTTAGTATTTGTTTGGTTTCATCCTGGCTACAGGCGACCAGAGAACCCTTTAAGCCATCGATCAAGTCAGTAGGGGAGAGTTGATTGGTTTCTCCATCTTCGATCGATGGTAATTCGGGAAATTCTTCAGCACTCATCCCACGGATCTGGTATCGTCCGGAAGCAGATGTAATGTTAATAATGTTTTCGCCAGCTTCATCATCGAAGGTAATATCGCCACTCGGTAATTTAGCAACAATATCGTTTAATAATTTGGCAGGTAGCGTCCAGACCCCTTCCTCCTCAACCCGAGCGACAAAACTAGCCTGAATTCCCAAACTCAAATCGAATCCAGTCAAGAGAATTCGCCCATCATTAGCCGACTCTGAGGTAGCCTCTATTTTAATATTCGCCAATACTGGATGAGTAGGACGAGTCGAGACAGCGCGGCTGACTAAGGCTAAATTAACATTCAGATCGTGCTGGGTGCAGACGAATTTCATGAAGTGAGGGGAATGGGTATGTGTGTATGTATTTATGTGTGGGGTGTGTGGGGTGTGTGGGGTATGGGGGTGTAGGATGAAAGGTCTAAAATCCTATGCCATTAACCCTAACCTCTATTCCCTATCCTCTCATCGCCGGACTTGGAGCAGAAAAAAGTCTTGTCGATCGATAATTTGCTCGATCGTATAACCTGCCATTTTCAGACTATCCGGTACTTGCTCGATCGGTTCGCCACGATCTAACCACACTTCCAACAAATCTCCAACATTCATCTGTTCTAGCTTCATCTTGGTGCGGACAAAATTAATCGGACAAGGTGTCCCGCGTAAATCTAGTTGAATCATTGTCTAGGGGATAGGGAATAAGCTGTTTAGCTTCTAGATTGAATTATCGCTTATGGTTTTAGTGGCTAGTGGCTAGTGGCTAGAGTGAGTCGATAAAATCACTTTCCACTTTCCACTGTCCGCTGTCCACTACTTAAAGACATTCCCAAAAATACTGCCAATTCCACCTTTCCCAACTCGTTCGCCCCGAATTTTGACGAGTTTTTCCAGTAGTTCGCGTTCTTCAGCACTAACTTTAGTGGGAATATCAATTTGGAGAGTGAGTAAATGATCGCCACGGCTGACTTCATTACCCAGACGGGGTACACCTTTTTGTTCTAATTTAAGGACTGTGTTTGGTTGAAGACCTGCAGGGATATTTAATTCAGTCTGACCATCTACCGTATTGATTT
>JBJOOY010000302.1:0-3668 GCA_046051065.1 Cyanobacteriota bacterium | reverse complement strand
ATCTCCCAGGAATTGCTAAAGACCAAATTCAACTCAATAAGACTGGGGACGAATTAAATGTGCGAATTGGTAATCATCGCCGCAATATGGTGCTACCTCAAGCTCTAGCTGCGCTCCAACCGACTGGGGCGAAGATGGATGATGATTATCTCAAAATTAAGTTTGCTTGAGTAAGGGGCTCTCCTAATTTTTACTGTTAGATTGGCTGAAATTTTACTGCCAATAGTCAGACAGAAACAGATGAAACCATTGCCCGCCAGAAGTTTTTACTGAAACCACGATCGTGATAAGTTTGGCTGATTAAAATTAGCTTCGCCAATTTCAATCAGCCAAGCTTATCATCATAACTACGGAAGAGCCTGATCATCCATTAATTCCATGATTGAAGTCGTTAATTATTTACATACTGCGGTGATGGTGTCCGATTTAGATCGATCGGTCGAGTTTTATAGTAGTATTTTAGGGTTGCAACGGATCGATCGAGTTCTAAAATATCCAGGTGTTTGGTATCAAATTGGGGATGTGCAAATTCATTTAATTGTAGATGTTAATTATCGCGCTAATCATCACATCGATCTGTCTGTGTCTACTCGCAATCCACACATCGCATTGGGAGTTCGAGATTTAGATGTAGCCAAGCAACAATTACTAGCAGCAAATTGTGTTGTTAAGATGAGTAATTCTGGTAGAGCAGCATTATTTACTCAAGATCCTGATGGTAATGCGATCGAGTTAACATTAGTATAAGTCCTCGGACAAAATCTTGACGCACAGACACTAATCGTGACGAATAACTCTTCTTTTTAACAATCTGGTTTGTCGTGCATTATCGGATAGTTCATAGTTGAGGTCGTCATTGTAAGACATCAAGGATTGAAAACCTTCGCGGCTAATTACATTCTGACTGCCTTCGACACTATCGATGCCCATGAATCTCAATCGAGTCAAAACACCGAATAAATCTAATTCGATCGTCATTTAGATCGAGCTAAAAATGCACCACTGACCCAGAATAGCTGGTAGCATCGATCGCATATCTACTATTGTAAGGCAACTATATTTATGACTACTGCGGCTCACACTCCAGCATTTGCCGAAGGGATTCAGTATTTTGGGGAACAGCTACCAGGCTTCGATACCTATGGTAAGACACCAGCGATCGCAACTGGGCAAACGGGAATCACCGATCCTACCAATCCCGCCGCCGCTTTTCAAACCCTGCTCTACGCCGATGCGCTGCGCTATCTCACGCTTCAAGTCTGCGCGAGTAAGGCATCGGGACATCCAGGGGGTTTCGCCAGCCAAGCCGAAGCTTATGCTTCCCTAGTCATGCTCGGTCATAAGAATATAATTACTGAAGTCGGACATCATGCCCCAGGTTTCTATAGTGCCATGTTTCTCGATCGATCGCTCGAAGCGATGGGCATTAATACTGTTCAACAATTGCGCGACAAGTTCCGCGAAAAAGATGGATTGATCGGACACTTGTCCGGCTTTATCCCTGGTATTCTCGCTCCAGCAGGGCCACTCGGTCAAGGTCAACATTTCGCTATGTCTGCGGCGAAGTTGCATCCAGACAAATTATTCCCCTTCACCGTCGGCGATGGTGGTTTGGGCGAGCCGTATATTATCAGTGCGATGCAGCATTTCCATACTGCTTTCCCCACAGTGACGAATTTCTTACCTGTATTGGTGTGGAATGGTTATAGTCAGGAACACCACAGTATGGTGTCTACTAAGACTAATCAAGAGATGATTAGTTATTGGCAAGGTAACGGGTTTGAAGAAGTAATTTTAGTTAATGCCAAGGATTTCGACGACAAAAACCAGGCGGGTGAATATGTCGATAGTACACTGTTCTCCCCAGCGCAACGGTTAGCTTTTACTCAAGCCGTCCTCACAGGTATCGATACAGCCGCTAAATCCGCACTGAGTGGGAAATTAACCGTCTTCATCATCAAACAACTTAAAGGTGCCGGAGTTCACGCCACGGGTTCCAAATCCCATAACCTCTACGCTCACCACACCCTCGATAACGCCGACATTATCGCTGGCTTAAAAACCCGCGCCCTCCATCCCCAAGCCTGGGAATTAGTCCGAACTAACTGCGAACGCGCTGGTGGTGGTTCGTCCTCGAAAGTCGCCGTCACCGAATCGACATTACCCGTCGTCAATCTCGGTACCCTCCCCCTCGAAGAATACGCCCAAGGCGAAGCCAAAGTATCTACCACCGCAATGGGGCGATTAGTTGGCTATGTTGGACAACAGGATAAAAACTTTCTCGTCACCAACGCCGATGGGAACGAAGCATCAGGGATTGCCAATATCAACCAAGCCCTGAAAATCATCCACCCCACTACCGATGATTTATACTTCCAAGCACCCACGGGGCAAGTCTACGAACCCTTGAGCGAAGATGCTTGCGCGGGATTAGCCGCTGGACTCGCCCTAATGGGTGCGCGTACCCTGTGGTGCTCTTACGAATCCTTTGCGATTAATGGTTTACCCATCTGGCAAACCGTCACCCAAGCAATGGCAGAATTGCGCCGCCCCACACCTTCTACCATCACTCTCTACACCGCAGGGGCACTAGAACAGGGGCGCAATGGTTGGACGCACCAACGCCCCGAAATCGAAGCCTACTTCGCCTCGATGATGCGGAATGGTAACGTCTTCCCCGTCTTCCCTCCCGATGCTAATAGCATTCAAGTCTGCTACGACTGGGCATTAACTACCCAAAATAAAGGCGTGGTAATTACCGCCAGTAAATCACCCTTACCCATCCGCACCACCTTCGCTCAAACGCGTCAAGGATTGACAGATGGTGCGGTAGTCTTGCAATCAGTCCCTGGGGATAAACAAGTAGTCTTCGCAGTTATCGGCGACATGACGCTAGTTCCGGCATTTGAGGCGGCTGCGTTTTTAAAAACCGAAGGAATTGGCTCGAAAATCGTCTCGATTATCAATCCGCGTCGGTTGTATCGTCCCAGCGATGTTGCCTGGGATACCTGTAGTCAGCCTGATGGCGATTTCTTGAGTGATGCTAAGTTTAACGAAATCTTCGGCGGCAGTGCCCTCATCGGCATTACAGGTGGCGCACCTGCAATGTTAGAACCAGTGATGTTGCGATCGAATTCTCCACGCGATACCTTCGCCTGGAAGCGTGGCGAAACTACCGCTACTGCGGGTCAATTGATGGCATTTAATGGCATCACTGCTGAGGCTTTGTGTAAACGGGGATTAGAGTTAATTAAGTAAGGTTTGGGATTGTCCCTATCTCCATTCAGAGATAGGGATTATTCAAGGCCAATGGATTCGAGCAGAGGGTTATAATTAGTATAGTGAACTAGTTTGACGGTTAGAAAAGATATCCCTCGAATTCGATCTAGAGTTTGAACATAGGTAAAGTAACATGGACATTCAGCAAATTCTGACCGATCGACATATAGTGCATATAGATCCAGAGATTATGGGTGGTGTATCTGTATTTATCGGTACTCGCGTGCCGTTACAAACGCTATTTGATTATCTAGAAGGCGAAGAAGGATTGAATGAGTTTTTAGAGGATTTCCCCCACCTGAGAACTTCTGCGTTACAAGTTCTAGAAATAATCGCACGTGTCATGCTAAATAGAGGCGAAATTCTCAATGCTCGTTCTGCTTGATGAA
>JBJOOY010000301.1:0-3267 GCA_046051065.1 Cyanobacteriota bacterium | reverse complement strand
TTAGATATTTTTTGTAAAAATTAAATCTAATGCTTCTAACATCATCATTTTCTTAGCAAAGAAGCTGCTTGAGCACCAAGTAGTGTGGTGAATGGACCAATACTAGGAAATAGAGTCTTATTGGGAGTTGGGGATGCTTGACGCGATCGTACACAGTCTAGAACAAAGTAATCATATTCCCAGAATTAAAAAACTGGTGTTTTGTGCCTGTACCAATAATTGGAGTAATGAAGCCCAGCAGCTAAGTACAGTTAAATTTAAAAGCTATCTCCAGCAATTAAGAGATCGTCACACTTCCATTGTCGATTTAAAGTATCTGCTGTACCGAATTGTGATTCGACTCAACCACAGTACTAATTATTATACTGTGGCTAATCTCCTTTGCCAGGAAATGGAACCACTATATGCCGATCGAGATGATAGTACGGTTGGCGAACGAGAAATTTCCGAGCATCGCACGGCTCCAGCCAGAGTATGGGGCAAACAAGTAATTTTTACTGTCGAAGAAACTCAATCAGGAGCGACGCTGCAAGTTGATATGGCAGTCTTAGGTGCCAATCACCAGTTGCTAGCTCAGACAGTGGTTACTTTCCCGGGTGTGGTGGAAATGCTCTCTCAGTATCAAGAATGGCAATCTCGATACCGTCGGCTCGATCCGCAGAACCATCGCTTGATGAGCAATAAGGCGGTTAGTTTAGTGCCAGAACGAATTAATGACTGTTTAGATGCAGGTGCAAGGCTGCAAGCAAGTTTACATCTGTGGTATGGTGCCGCTGGATTCCAGATGATTCGCGAGCGGCTAGCCACAAAGATCGATCCAGATCTCGAGATCGAATTGATCGTCCGCAGTCGATCGAAAGCATTACTGAGATTGCCTTGGAACTCGATCTGGCAACCATTACTCGATCGATATCCCAAGGCTGAAGTTAGTGTGGCCCTCATCCCCACGATCTCCGCAGATGCAGCGACTAGCGAGAAATCACAAGTATCAATTTTATCGATCCTGGCTAGTGCCCAAGGAATTAAGATAGATCGGAGTCAAGAATACCTCAATGCTTTGCCCCAGACCGAATCAGAGTTTCTGATTGCACCGAGCCAGGCTGAATTTAGCAATCGATTGACACAGCAATCCTGGAGTATCCTCTTTTTTAGCAGTTATATTTCTGGCTACTTACCCAATAACCGGATCCACATCAATCACCAAGACACAATTAGCATTACCGAACTCAAACATCGAATTCATACTGCTGTTCAACAGGGTCTAAAATTGCTAATCCTCAATTGTGGCGATGGTTTAGAACTTGCCAGCGAACTAATCGATCTCCAGATTCCATACCTGGTTGTCATGCGGGAAGCAGTCCAAGATCAAGTCGCTCAAGAGTTTGTGAAATTGCTGCTCAAAGCTTCTGCTGGCGGTAAATCTCTCCCCTTAGCAGTTCGAGAAGCCAGAGAAAAGCTACAAGCAATCGAAAAAGTGGTGCCAGCAGCTAGTTGCCTACCAGTATTCTGTCAGCAGCTCGATACGCCTCCATCTACCTGGGCTCGACTCGCTCAAACGATCGTGCCACCATTAGAGACCAACGATATTTCGGTCAGTTGGTTGGAAGCAGATCCAACGGGATTAATTGCCATGACCAATCTCACCGTCCCCGCACCAGCACTAGCTGCACCGAAGCAAATTTTCTACGATCGGATCGAGCAGATCCATCGACTGAGTGGCTATTTTAGTGAAGTATATAGCCTGGCTATCAGTAATAATGGCAAGTGGTTAGTCAGCGGACATGGGGATATTACTCATGTGGACGATACCGTTAAGGTGTGGCGACTCGCAGATGGCGCTTTGATTCATAATTTAGTCGGGCATAGTCATTGGATTTATAGCGTCGCACTCACAGCAGATGCCGAGACGATTATTAGTGGCAGTTTGGATGGCACGATCCAATGGTGGCAGCTTACAACTGGCACAAAATTACCACAATTACTCGATCGCCAGTCAGCCATTTACGCTATTTCCCTCACCAGTGATGGTAAAAGATTGGTAGTAGGTGGGAATGATGCGAGTATCGAGATTTGGCAACCCCAGAATAGTCTGTTGATCCATCAATGTCAGGGGCATCTCCAAAATGTTACTTGTCTGGCTACTCATAGCCCCAGCAATTTAATTGCCAGCGGTAGTAGCGATTACACTGTGAGATTGTGGAATCTTCAAGCAGGAAGATTGCTCAAAACATTACTAGGGCACAGTGGTCGCATCAGCGGGATCGCGATTACTCCAGATGGTCAGCAGGTTGTGAGTGCCAGTTACGACGGCACGATCGCTATTTGGGAAGTAGCTACAGGTAAGTTACTCGATACTTTAGTCGGACATACTAAGCCGATTGCCTGTGTGGCAATTTCTCCCGACGGAACAACGATTGTCAGCGGTGGTGACGATCTCACCGTCAAGATTTGGAATCTTCATGATGGTAAACTCATTCACTCACTCGCTGATTTCGATCGATCGATCTTATCCGTAGCCATTGGTTCGGATGGTCGGACAATTGCTGCTGGCAATTACGGCGAGATCCAGATCTGGCGAGTTCCAGATTGAATCTGAGGCTTACAGAATATTTTAAATCCGAATCCAGCTCGGAGTCTGGGCTAGTTTCTACGGTAATCACATCGCTCGATTAGCGCTCAGTTATTTTGGTAGTTACCAAGGATTTCTGATTTCAAATTATTGATTTCACCATTCAATTCATCTCGGGTTGAAGCATGGAGCAAATAGCGCCATACTAACCAACCTGTGTAGCCTAGACCGATGATTTCTAAAATCGAAGCCATGAAAGGAATGCCCTCAATCGCTGATAGTAATGCCACCATCAGCTTGAGCGCCACGATGATGCCAAAAAATATCCCGACGGTAATAAAAGCACCCTGGTTATTCTGATATATTTTCCCGATGTAGCTTGGTAATTCAGCCAAAATAGTTCGAAATTTTTCGAGCGATTCTGGCTGCTCGATCGGCTTGACATCAGGCGCAATTCGATCGGTTTGCAAAATATTGACATCATCCATTTCCTGCGGATTTACAGGCATTTCAACGGTGATTGTGTCTGCGGGTAGATCGAGCTGTTGTGTATCGTTCATTGTATGTTTTCCGTTAATAATTAAATATAACTATTCGATCGATATGAGATTAGATCTTCATCAACTTAGGCATTATTTGTTCGATACTTCTGAAGATTAAATCAACCGCATAGATAAAGTTATAAACAAGGGCGGGGT
>JBJOOY010000300.1:0-6039 GCA_046051065.1 Cyanobacteriota bacterium | reverse complement strand
GACACTCTAGAAGATGCGATCTCTCAAGTTAATGCCCACCCAAAACCTCTAGCCCTATACTTTTTTAGTCGCGATCGCCAAAAGCAAGAACGAATTTTACAGGCTACTTCATCAGGTGGGGTTTGTCTCAACGATACAGTTATGCAAGTTGGTGTCAACTCCTTGCCATTCGGGGGTGTGGGGGAAAGCGGAATTGGATACTACCACGGTAAAGCAAGTTTTAATACTTTCTCTCATTTTAAAAGTATTCTCAGGCGTGGATTCTGGCTAGATTTAGGCTGGCGTTATGCTCCTTATACGGCTCAAAAGCTCAAACAACTCAAGGGAATTGTAACGGGTTAATGTTGGTAGTGATTTAATCACGAAAAACACGACACCTGATGTCGCTATCTTGACTGATACCCCGCCTCGCTGAGACACGATCACTAGTCCTTCAGTTCATTTTCTGGTAAGATTCTACCGAGTTATCGATCGATATGGCAGGATCTTGCAGATCGCGGAACCACTACTAGCAGCGATCTAAAGTGATTTAACAAATGAGTCCAACTACCAAGCAACGCCAGTCGATGCAAGTGCCAAAATTATTGGCAGATCACCTGCGGTGGGTGGTGGTGCTGGCGCAATTACGATCAATTGGTGGTAAAGAGCATCGCTATCCTGTCAAACAGCTCGTCGCCGATTTACAATTGGGTAGCTTATTTGCGAAACCTACAGGTGAAATAAATCGCGAACCAGTTGTCGGGATTACCAAAAAAGGTTGGGAGATTTGGTTTTGTGGAAAATCGGTAGATAAAGGCGAAAGTCCGCTCAACTCGATTTATCAGTGTCGGAGCTTTTATGGCTTGGATGCACCAAATAATTTGTTGCAAAGATTGAATAAATTATTAGATCTGGCGATCGATCGACATAAAACGATCGAACCTGAAGCCAGACGGGGAAAAAAAGATAGTAAATACGATCGTTATCTCGAACAATGGGGCGATTATGCGATCGATTTAGTCGCACTTAACGGTGGTTGGGAAAACTTTAGTAACAAACAAAGTTTGGCAGAAATTAAAGATTTGTGGGTGGGATTACAACCGCCACAAGTTGACATGACAGGAGAAGATCGTGAGTCATTGATTCAACGGATTATTTATCTTGATAGCGATCGATACATCCAGATTGTCACAACTGCAATTGGCTCATTATATCCCCTCTGGTTCTTCAAATCTCAGGCACGGAAAGAATTACTCGATCGGATTGCGATTGGCGAGCGAGGGATGAAAAAATCTTTACCCAAACGCGATTTATATATCGATGTCAACACTCAAATTGGACAGATGGCGAGGCTACCCTATCCGTTTGGCTTCGCTGATGATTTGCTAGCTTATTGCTGGGATGTAGATATTCAAAAAGTTGGAAATCATCTGACTGAATCTGCATGGAGTCCGAGTGCAATTCAATCGATCGCGCGCGAATTACAAAATGAATATTGGAGTCCACCCCTATTATTTACGATGTGGGGTGATGAATTTATCCTACCTGATGATGATAAACATAATTATTCGATTCCCTTAATTACCTTGACTCAAGGTGGCGATAATTTTGGGGCATTGTATCGAAATATCACCGCGCGAGAGAAACCCTTAACCGAACTGAAGATCGGCATCGAACCTCAAACCTACGGTGAAAAAATTATCGATCGAATTGAGAGCCAAAAAATAAAAATTCCAGCCCAATATAACTGTCAACGCAGTCAAGTTCTGACAGAAGAATTGAATCTCGATCTAATTGCCAGTTATTTTCCGGTCGATTTACTATTACAAATAAATCCCAATTACCAGCAATTAACTACAGCAGATTTATATCAGCGGTGGGGTAAACTTGGCGATGCCTTTAACTATACCTGCCCGCAATTAGTATTAGCCGGAGGGATGTTTCTCACCAGACAAGCAAAAGCAGCCGATCTGATTATCGATTTGGGTTTGTATCTCCATAATGTCGAATTATTAATTCGTAATCTCCGCCCAGAATGGGACTCGATCGAGCATTACTTTCCCCAATTAGCAAGCGATAAAATTACAGATAAACAAGCAGCCGCACTGTCAATAATTGAAGCTTGTCAGGTAGTTGCTAAAAAGAGTAAATTAGTCAAAGGTGGCGATCTAATCGGTGCTAATGCGATCGCTGAAATATTGCGGGAAGTTGCTGTAGAAATGGTAACAGCCTTAATCCCGATTGGTACAGCTAGACATCAAGCATGTGTCGAACAAATCGATGACTGGGCGTGGGCAAAATTATTAGAGTCCGTTCGATCGACATCAGTTTATATTGCTTGCGAATTATTTACAGGTTAAGCTGATGGGGGAATCGATCGCAAGATACAGATTCACGATCGGCAATGTTGAAAGGTTAGATCTAATCTTAATTTACAGGTTTTGTTATTTCTATTTTCGATCGATTCAGACACTATTGACTACGAATTGACTATCGATCGGCTAAATTATTAATGCTATTTTAAATAAGCGATTGTCACACCACTACCGCCATCTTTGTCGCCAGCTAATTCAATTCGATCGACTTGAGGATGAGTTTTTAAAAATTCATGTACTCCTTCCCGCAGTTTACCAGTCCCTTTGCCGTGAATCACCCAGAGGATACCAGACTGATAAGCTTTACCGATCGCTCGTTCGATTTCAGTCTCTGCATTTGCCACTCTTTGTCCGCGGACATCGATCGTATTTGTCGATGTCCGAATTGCCACGACGGGGACAGCAGGTGTGACAGTAGACTTAGTTTGCTCGCGCACTTTAGCTGCCGATTTTTTCTCGGGAATTGTCGCTTTTTCGCCAGTTAAAGACTCGATATCGGTGAGGGCGACATTCATTTTCATGATGCCAAATTTGACGTTAAGATTGCCATTTTCATCGACGGCGGTTAAGACTTCGGCTTTTTGTCCGATTTTTGGGATGCGGATCCGATCGCCAACTTGCGGATTGAATCCTGGTGGAGGCTTGGGAGTCGATCGAGTGGATGAATGTCGCGTTTTCATCTCATCCAGTTCTAACGTAGCTTGCTGGGCAGCCTGGGCAGTTTGAGGGCCTTGTTGGAGTCGTCGAATGACTTGGGCGATTTCGCCTTTTGCGGCGATCGTGGCAGCTTGAATCGCGCGTTCTTGGTTTACTTTAAGTTCTTGTTCTCGTGCTTGCAATTGGGCGGCTTTTTGAGAAACTTCTAAATAAAAAGCTTCTGCCTGTTTCAATATTTTGGCTGCTTCATTTGCTTTAGTTTCCTGAGTGCGCCGCTGTGCTTCTAATCCAGCAATAACTTCATTAACTTCTTGCGTCGCGCCTAAAACTACCTGAGATTTAGCATTCTCGATTACTTCCGGATTTAACCCCAATCTAAGCGCGATCGACAGCGCATTCGATCGACCTGGAATACCCCATAATAACCGATAAGTCGGCGATAAACTGACATCATCAAATTCCACCGAAGCATTCTCAAACCGTTCGTCCTGATATTTCAGCGCCTTCAATTCGCCATAGTGCGTAGTCGCGATCGTCAACATCGCCCGATCGGCTAAATACTGTAATAAGGCGATCGCTAACGCACTCCCCTCCGCCGGATCTGTCCCCGCTCCAACTTCATCTAGCAGGACTAAAGCTGTAGGGCGATCGGGTGTTGGAGATTCTGAGTGTGGATCGTCAACCTCTAGGTTACCCACACTTGCACTGAGCGCAGCCCCTAAAGATTCCTGGGAGGGGGTAAGGGGTGGGCTAGACTCCGCATCATCACCATCGATGCTTATCCCCTGCTTCCCAAGGGGGGGTAGGGGAGATTCTATTTCTGCTAAAATCCGCCCAATGCGGCGAATATGCCCAGAAAAAGTCGAGAGACTCTGCTGCAAAGATTGCTCGTCGCCGATATCAGCTAAAATTAAGTCAAACCAGGGAATCTCAACTGGCTCCCGAGCGGGGATAAATAGCCCTACCTTAGCCATCAAAGCGACGATCGCGAGTGTTTTGAGGGTGACAGTTTTACCGCCCGTATTCGGCCCGGTAATGGTCACTACGCGCAGATCGGGACGAATCGATAGATTGATCGGGACTACTTCCGCACCTTGTTCGTGACGATGTTTCCAAATCAGCAGCGGGTGACGAAGTTGTCGCAGGGTAATGTATTCGCCCGCAACTCGATCGATTAATCGCGGCGGGTTAGCTGCCAACCACAGACTATATCTAGCTCTGGCAGTAGCCAAATCGATCGTGGTGGCAACGGCGAGCAGGTGTTCGAGATCGTCGTTAACTTCAGTTACCTTATCCGTCAGCAGTTGCAGGACGATTTCAACTTCCCGTTGCTCTTGGCGTTGGAGTTGGCGGAATTGATTGCCCAGATTGATAATATACTGCGGCTCGACATACAGTGTTGAACCGCTGCCAGAAGTATCGTGAACTACGCCAGGAATTAAATCTTTATGAGAAGCCTTGACTGGGATAACGAATCGATCGCCCCGTTGGGTAATTAACGGTTGATGGATCGCATTGGATTGACGTTGAAGCAGATTATTGAGAAATTGATAAATCCGATCGCGCAGTCCTTTAATTTTGACTCTAACTTCGGCTAATTTTTCACTCGATCGATCGGTCACATCACCCCGATCGTCGATACAATGATATATTTCCTGCTCTAGTTCGGGATAGGTCCGAACGTCCGCAATTAACGATTGTAAAACGGGGATATTTTCTTCACTATCGATCGTCCGGCGTAATTTCCGCATTCCCGCCAATGTCGTGGCAATCTCGTGCAATTCTCGCCCCGATAACATGCCATGCACTGAAGCGCGTTCGAGTGCATCGCCAAAATCTTCAATTCCATCGAAGGACAATCCGCCTAGTAATTGGGTTTCTAGCTGATAAGTTTCTTGAGTTTGAGTGAGTAAATTAAGGCTGACACTAAACTGCTGAGGAATTACTAAATGCCGTGCTGCAATTGCACCCAACTTAGTCGCCGCAAATGTTGCCACCTGCTGACACAACCGCGACCACTCTAATAATTCTAACGTCTCTGCCTGAATTGCCATGACACACTGTAATGCTTCACTATTAGCCATTATAGGTGTTTGGCATTAGGTAGTTAGGGATCGAATGGATATTTCGATCGAGCCAAATTTATGTAGTGATTAATACCGATCGACATTAATGCGTAACACTCGATCGAGTATTAGCTTAACCAAGGCTGAATTTTACTTAGCCACATTAACAATCAACCAACCACCGATCGCAATCCCAATAATATTCGGCAACCAGCCCGCAAAGAATGGCGAAATAATATCAGCTTGTCCTAGAGCACCAAAGATAAATAGCACCAGATAATAACCAAAAATCAGTAATACACTGACCCCAAAATTTGTACCTTTACCCGTGCGCTGGGGTTGAATGCCCATTGCCGTACCCATCAAACTGAAGACGATACAAATAAATGGAAATGCTAATTTCTTTTGAGTTGTGACCGCAACATTTAAGATTTTTTTGCGATCGCCACTCAGCTTAATTTGTTCTGCATAGTCCATTAACTCCGACACACTCATATCATCGGTATTTTTATCTGGTGCTGCTAGTTCAAATGGTGACTTAGGTAGTTGAAACTGTTGGCGCTTGAAAGTAACAATATTGCGGTAAGAAGCATCTGGCGCAATGATATAAATTGTGCCATCTGTAAATTCATAGGTATTTGTCCCTGCGTTCCAAACTCCAGCCCGAGCATTGAGAATTTGGCTCAATTTCAATTCTTTGTCTCCCTGCGATCGATCGATAATAGTAATACCAGTCATGGTTTTACCATCAAATTTGTCAATATAAACTAACCGCTCTAAAACTTGTTCTTTTTTGCCATTGCGCTCGACCTCTTTAAATTCATTAAACGTAATATTATCCTTCTTAAAAGTTGGCTTATCCTGTTTTAAGGCTTTAGCAAGTGTGACAGTGGCTCTTTGACTGGCAACGGGTACGACGATCTCATCAAAAAACATCGTGATGCCTGTGACGACAATACTCA
>JBJOOY010000299.1:0-3367 GCA_046051065.1 Cyanobacteriota bacterium | reverse complement strand
CTGCCGCTAACAGCTCGATGAAAGGGATTATGGACTTCTGTGAGTTACCACTAGTTTCTAGCGATTTTAAGGGGGTTGATGCCTCTTGTACGATCGATTCTAGTCTGACGATGGTGATGGGTGATGACATGGTCAAAGTAATCGCTTGGTATGACAACGAGTGGGGCTATAGTCAACGAGTAGTTGATTTGGCTGAAATCGTTGGCGCAAAGTGGGTCAAATAAACTAATTTCAACCTAACTACTTTTTGATACCCTGCCGTAATTATTATGGTGGGGTAATTGTCAATCGAAATATTTAGTCGATCGAATACAGCAAATTGGGATTATGCTCGCTTCGACAACCATGCTTCCGTTTGCGCTCTGACATGACTATAAAATTCAATTCGCTGCTCTTTCAACACCATATCTCTGTATTCTTGAGCTTTTGCTAGATTACGCGTAGACATTTGAGCCATCCGCTCGGGATCGGTGATAACTTCCTTAATTTTATGAGCCAGTGCATCGACATCACCTGGTGCAAATAGATCTTCTGGGGACAATAATTCTGGAATACCGCCTACTTGGGAAGCGATACAGGGTAGTGCCCGTGCCATCGCTTCGATAATTGCTCTGGGCAAACCTTCCGTTAAAGATGGTAATACAAATAAGTCAGCTCGATCGAGTTGAGCTTGAACGGCATCTCCAGCCGCCAACTGCCAGAGAAACTTCACGCGATCGCTGACATTTTGCGATGTGGCTAGCTGTTCCAATTCTGCCCGATATTTGCCATCCCCCAGCATCAGGAGATTTAGATCCAATCCCTGTCTAGCACAGATAGCAACTGCCTTAATCAATACATCTGGCGCTTTATAGAGTTGAGACATACTACCGACAAAAACTAATGTCACTGATTTTAAATCCTGACGCAGTGGACGAGGTGCCGCAACGATGCTCTCATCTGGTAAGACTACATCTGATATCCCTCTCGAAAAATGCGGGCAAGGATAGCGTTTTTGTAGTGCCAGTCTTGTGACATATGCTGCTGCCGTTGCCTTGGCACAATCCTGCTGTAAATTCCGCGTATACCACCATCGAAAGAATGGACGCAGCGGGGTATCGATCGATCCAGGTGCGAAGACATCGAAGGGATCGGCAACGACTTCTACTGCAAATGGCCGATTGTGTCGTTTCAATAGCGGTTGAATATCGGTAGCCAGTCGAGATGGAATGCGCAGAATAACTGCATCGTTGTCCCCAACCGCATTTCGCATCACCCGCTTAACTTGACTAGCCTTGAGGAAATACTGCACTGGACCGATGTAGCACGGTACGGCGGCAAACGAAACTAGATCGCCGTCAGCACGTACCCAGTCGGCGGGAACGCTCGGCATGTCTCGGACTCTAGCTACTACGCACACTCGATCGAATACCTTTAAATACCGCAACCAGAAGGAATACGCAAAATTTGTCTGCGTCCACACCTGTCCATCTGGTGTCCGATCGAAACGATGCTCGAGAGAAATAATTACTTTCATGGTTAATTTTTTGAATTGTAGTTTAATGTTTCACAGGCCAATTGCATGAATATCGATCGAGGTAGAGAATATTGTTTAATTCATCAGATTTGTGACGATCGAAAATTAGTAGTTGTAAATTTAATCTGGGCTATCTTTTTCCTTTATTGATGATGGTTAACAGATTTTTGACTCTGGCTGGATTTAATTGACCTTGCCATTTGATTAATAAATGAGGAAACATGGAATACCAGATCAGGGGTCGAAAAATCATCTGACATGAACCTCGGGGATAAAACAGGAAAAAAGAGACAAATATTGCAATAATTGCCATTTTTAATGGATCGCGATCTCGCACTGCCCATTGGACAAATCGAGCGTAAAAAAATCCCAGTCCACCTAATACGAGTATTCCCAACCAACCAAAATTAAGATAGGCTTCAGCAATAAATGAAAATCCAAAACTACCACCTCTTTCGGCAAAATCTGGATCGATTTCTCTGACTAACCAGTAATCAGGAATATCGTAACCAGACATTGTTAAAGCAGGATGACGACCTGCGGAAAATACATTAGGGATTAAGGTTAGAATCGCCACGATTACACTCATCCCTAGTGCAAACGGTCGAACTTTAGGCACGAGATCCATCGTCCACCCGATCGTTGTGGCACTAAAACCCATCTCAGAAATTGAGGCAACTAGAGGATTATCTGCACCCATCAAAGTTTTAGATAGAAAGTCAATTGAAAATAAATCCACTCCTGCTACCTCATTTCTCGTCGCTCCAATGATTGGAAAAACGATGAGCAGCATTACAGCAGCCCCCACAATTAATAGTGTTCGCGGCAGTGGTTTTACGACACTATCCCATAACCACAACATCGCTAGTAGAGGCATTACCGCCGCTCCCCGCGTACCGATTACCAATTTGGCACATGTATAACAAAGGATAACTATCACTGCAAATATCCGTAACTTAGGATGATTTTTTGCCCCAGCGATCGTTAAAAATGCCCCTGGAAAAACAAAGTCCCCTAAGATTGCAACTGATGCTGCGGCTCCAGTTACCTGCTGTTCGTAAGTAGCAGCATAACCCCCAAGTTTAGCAATTTGGATCGCACCAAAAGCTGTTACAAATACAGGTAAAACCGAAAGAAACAAGAGAGTTCGCCCAACTGTAAAAATAGTATTTAAGGGGACGACTGATAACTTAATCTCACTTAATGGTGCATTTGCATCAAACATTTCCGACTGAGAAAATGGCTGAATTTGCACTTGGGAAGAATGGACTGCAATTGTTGAGAGGCGAGGTGGTTTTCTACCCACCCCAAATATATTTGCCAATAAGCGAGATAGTTTATTCCCTGACCTCGATCGAGAGATAGTGACTGATGCCCGAGGTGGTGGGATCGTCGCTGTCCCTACTAACCGCTGTGGTTTTCGCCGCGATTTGGTGTTATTAAATCCTGATTTTGTATTGCCGAACCCTGAGTTTGTATTACTAAATCCTGATGCACGTAGCGATCTTGTCCCAAACTTCGTGCTATTTAAGGTGCGAGATCTTCTTGGCTTGGCTCCAAATCCAGTTTTGCCTGTGCGAGATAATTTGATTCTCGCCCGAGCATGACTGCTACTTTCGGCGGTACGATCGAGAAAATCTAAAAATTTCTCTGACCTACTTTTCTGGCGATCGAGCACAATGGCTAGCATCGCCCCAAAATGCATTGTTGTTAAAGTCAGGGCAACGATATAAACTACCTGTAAGGCTTCTGGAGTTGCAAATGTGTTGTCTAAAAAGCCCTTACTATTAAGACCGAAAACTTCTAAAATAATCTGCCCGCCATTAAAAATGACTGCTGCTAAGAGAAATA
>JBJOOY010000298.1:0-3823 GCA_046051065.1 Cyanobacteriota bacterium | reverse complement strand
TGATGAGGAAACTGAATTAGATATCGAAATCGACCAACTAGAACAGGCGATCGCCGATCTCAAACATCGCCATCTCGATGTTCAGTTAGCCGAACGAGAAAGATTTATCTTACAGCGTAATCGGAATGAATTGAAATTACAAAGTCAAAATCGTCCCGAAGTTCGGCAAGAACTCAACGCAATTCAGACGCGATTAGAAGAGCTAGATTTAATCTTAGAATCTCGGTTATTAAATCTCTGGGAACCTTTCTGGCAAGCGGTTCGGTTTGGCGGATTGGGAATTGCGATTGGGTGGTTTTTATGTATGTGGAACAAGTAAACTTGGTGTTGAAAATCAATACCGGATGATTAGCCGTTTCTCGCGGGGGTTAATCTTAGCGGCTGCGCTTACCTTAACGGGTTAATTAATTTGCAATCGCTAAATAAAAAGTGGGATGCTTCCCCATTCTTTTCTACCAGAGTAATCATTTAGCTTACCCTCTGATAACATGTCGATAGCCACGTAGTAGATTAATTCTGATAAAATTTACTACTTTATTTTTGCAATAAAGTTCTCATTACTATTAAGCAAATTAGGATATTTAGCTAGCAATAAATTAATCTGTTTATTCACCTTGTGCCTATCGTTCGGCTCGATTGAGTGATAATTTTCGATATAATCAAAACTACCTAAAAGGTATTCAGCGCCTAATTTCTGCTTAGCTTTAATGTATTCTTCTGTGGCATCTCGATTTGCCAACCAGCCACGACGATCTGACAAATAAAGTAATGTTGGATCTTCAGCAGTACTCGAAATTACTAAGGCATTTTTTGGCGTGTTCGCTTTTACCTGTACGGCTAATTTAATCAGATCGGACTTATCTGCCTGTTCTACCGACATATAGCCAGTACTATAGAGGATTGAGCCTGTGAGTAATGCCAAGCATAAGCAAGTTACTACTGCTCTTCTACTGCGAGTGAGGTATCGATCGCAGGCTTTACCAACAAAGATTACTGCTGGCAACATGAATGGAAGCTGATAGTATTCATGTACTACACTAGTGACAGGCACCAGGATCCAAGTTGATGCGACAGCTACTAACCAAATATCAAATACATATTCACGAGTAGTTGTTCTGGTAATAATTAGACCAGCAACAAAAATAGGGAAGCAAAATATGGAAAAGTTCCTAAATATGACTCTAAATAATAGCTCTGTCCAAAAAGATAATGTCAACAGAATAGTATAGTCATATCTGTTAGTTGAATTTGCCGAGAAACCAAAAGTGTTTCCAAATTCTACGAATAAATTATGGGCATGACTGTACCAAGCAAATACACTTATAATAATGAAAAAGCTGTAAATCCATAGAGAAAATTTATTGAATATTTTAATATTAAATTTGTTCCAAGCTAGGTAGAATAGTGGTGCGCCCAAGTAGATGAGCGGCAAAACTTTAATCAGACATGCTAATGAGACAAAAACTCCTGAAACAATTAAATCCCAACTACGATCGGAGTCGATCCAACGATCGAAATAGTAAATACCGATAATACAACACATCAATAGCATTGATTCAGGCTGAAAAGTTCTACTGTAATAAATATTTAGCGGTAACATCGAATAAACAGAGCAAGACCAAAAAGCTGTATTGATGCCAAAATATTTAACAACAAGTTGATACAGAAACCAAACAGAGACAAAAAAACAAGCTATCGACAACGCTCTGCCAAAATAATCATGGACGTCAAAAACTTTGTATGCCAGAGCAACAATAAATGAGTAAATTGGAAACTCAGTCTCACAATACCCAATTGCGCCGCCCCAATCGATTTGTGGATAAAATAAATTGAATCCGTGCGTATAAAAGTTTTTAGCCATTGCTGCGGTATCAGCTTGCCGCCATGAATGAACTCCGATGAGTGGTGAGTCAATTTTATAGAGCCTAACCACCAATGCCAAAGCAATCAAAAATATCACGCGATGACTACTAGCAATTTGAGAGATATTTTCAATCGTTCTACGATGTTTTATCATGAATAAATAATTGTAAAAAATATAATGCCAACATTGTTGACAGACACTCCGCTCTGGGTATGAATTGCTATAGTACCAGCAATCGATTTTAACTTTATAATTTTGTTGTCATTCTGACAAAACGAAATTTTATATTTTCGATCGTGAAGTTAAAAGTCTCAATATTTTAACCTAAGAACTTGCTCAGATCGAATTCAACCGGAGTTGTCGATTTATCTGTGGAAAATGCATTATTTCCATGTGCAGATAACATTAATAAAATTCGATCGGTATAATCTACTGCACCCCGTAATTCTTGCTGAAGGATATCTAATCCTCCATTGGCATATTCTTCAAAGATATGAATGCGTTGCTGTTCGACATCCGATCGATCTGGTGCAATTACATTAATATTTTCAGTTGCTGCGATCGCGATTAATTTCATTACCGAATCATAACCGCGTGCGATGAAAATTTCGCTGCTAATTGGACCTGGTTCTTTTTTGGATATTTCGCCTAATGGTAACCGCTGTTTTCTTTTTGCACCTAATACTGCTGCAAATAAAATTACATCGGCATAGGTTTGAAATGGGCTATTATTCTCTGATGATGCAATTAAAGATTTTACTAGTTCTGCCTTATCTCTCGCAACTCTAATTCGATTTTCAGACATTTCTTTAGCTACCGTTTAATATTCCACTGAATTAATGAGTGTGACTGAAGATTGCATAATTTTTTCTCCTGGATATTCGATTAAATATTAGCAAAAACATAGAGGACGGTCGAATGTCCTCCACTAATTTTAATTATTTAATTAATAATCTCCAGCAATCCGATGTTCGGTTTCAGCAAATTTCTCTTCTGCCCCTGCTTCAGTGGTAAATAGAGACACAATAATTCCCACGATAAATGAGAGGGGAATCGTCACTAAACCAGGATTTTTGAGCGGGAAAATTGCCGCCTCGTGTTTGAGTACATCGATTTGAATCGCGGGCGATAAATAGATCAGAATTAATGCTGAAACAGTACCGACTACGATACTAGCAACCGCACCCTTAGTCGTCAATCCTCGCCATAGCATCGACATTAATAGCGTCGGGAAATTAGCACTAGCCGCGATCGCAAATGCTAATCCAACCATGTATGCTACATTTTGACCCTTAAAGACAATACCCAGAATCATTGCTACCACACCCAACAGCAATGTTGCAATCCGCGCAACTTTCAATTGTTCGGTTTCATCAGCACGTCCCTTCCGCACCACATTTACCCATAAATCGTGGGATAAAGCTGCTGCACCAGATAGAGTTAAACCAGCGACTACTGCTAAAATCGTGGCAAAAGACACCGCTGCAATAAATCCTAAAAATGGACTTCCGCCTAGAATCTGAGCTAAAATTGGGGCTGCCATATTCCCAGATTTATCGATCGCGCCAGCCGCACCGAGGGGATGTAAAATACTTTCTTTCCCGACGAGTACCATCGCCCCAAATCCGAGGATAAAGGTGAGCAGATAGAAGAAGCCGATAAAGATTGTCGCATACATCACCGAAATCCGCGCTGCTTTGGCATTGGGTACGGTGTAAAACCGCATCAAGATGTGGGGTAAGCCAGCAGTGCCTAACATCAGCGACAGCCCCAAAGACATGGCATCTAAGGGATTTGCTACCTCCTTTCCAGGTGCCAATACTGCTGCCCCATATTTCTGTGCCGCCGCATCAAATAAAGTGAGGGGATTGAAGCCAAATCTAGCTAATACGAGGATTGCCATCACCGTTGCGCCGCCTAATAATAGGACAGCTTTGATAATTTGCACCCATGTAGTGG
>JBJOOY010000297.1:0-4944 GCA_046051065.1 Cyanobacteriota bacterium | reverse complement strand
AGCCGCTCTTCTAATAACTGAATAGTTTCCTCACTCTGTTGACTGACTAGCACAGCATTTTCTCCGTGATGATTGTTGCTAGGTAACAATGGCGACTCATCTGGGAACGAGTCAAGGTTTTGCCGATTATTGCTAGTTATCCATGGCTGCTCGGTTGGGAACGTCTCAGACGACGCGCTAGCTTTTTGAGTGATCGGCTCTAGTCGATCGTCGTCGTCCACAATAGTATCGCCTGTGGTGGTCGAACGCGATCGGCGATCACTCACCAACAGCAGTAATCCACCCACCACTGGGAGGAGCAGCCACAGCAGTGAAATTCCGCTATCGTCATCCTGCGTGGGAGCTGGAGCTGTGGTTCGAGGACTGCGATCGGCAGGAGTTGACTGAGCCAAAACCGGAGCGATGGGCAACGCAGATGTAAACGTTTGAGGCATCGCTGTCAGATTTAGCAGCACTATTCCGCCAGCAGTGAGTAACTTTTCGATTTTATGCAATCTGTTCATGTGAAGATATCGATAGAATATGCATTAAATAGTGGACAGTTAAGTTTTTAGAATCGGGATTTACCCCGTCCCAAACACAATCCGCTTAGAGAGACAGGGGCTGTAAACCTCTGATATCTGGTGAAAATGAAGATTCGGGCAACAGTCAAAGATGGCTGTTACCCGTGCAATGCTAAATTCGCGAAGGTTTACTCGCCGTCTAGCTAACTATTTAGACAGTTACATCGCTCGTTTGGTAGCGGGTTGCTCCAATCCTTTATCTATATCTAACTCTTCGCGACGCAACTGTTCTTCAGCTGTTACTGTTTCGCGATCGACTTCTTTACGGATATTGACTTCTTCGCGGACATATGTTTCCTTGCGAATCTCTGGAACTTCTTCATATACTTCCATCCGCGCAACTTCACCAGCTTGGAAATCTGCTTCACCTACGCTAACAGCTTTGGCATCACCAGGCGTGCGTTCGATGACTACTCGTTCTTTTTCGACTGGCACGGCAACTTTTGCGGCTTCTGTTTCAACACGCTTACCGATCGCCACTTCTCCGGTTTTTTGACGAGTTTTATTGGCAATTAGGCGCTCTTCATATAGTTTAAGGTTCTGACGAGCGGGATCGTTGAGATCGTATAAGGCTGCATCTCGATCGTAGTCATAAGTGTCAGCATCATATGGTGGGAACGTGGGAGCGGTGCTACTACTCGCCATCGCAGCATCTCGGAGTGGGTTTTCGGTGTCTACAGTAGCCGCCCGATAAACTCCACGGGTACGTTCCTCCTGCTCGTAATTGACGCTATTGAGGCCATCAAATTCCGGTAAACCTTCGACTTGAGATTTGCTGAGAGTATCGGCATAAACTCGTCGATGTGTAGTATCAATTCGTGCTAGACCGATCGGCAACAGCGTTTTTTTACCTAAAATCCATACACCTGTATTGATGACAAAATAACGAAAACTACCCCGATCGTCTACCAGAATATCGTCTACTGAGCCGACTTTTTCGGTGCCACTGTAAAGCTCGAAACCGATAATATCTGTATTGTCAAAATGGTCGCGGTAGTCTGAATCAAAATCTTTGATTTTGTGTAAAGCCATACTTTCTTTCCTAGCTTTTCAATATTTCGTTTCGTTCATACCTCTATTCTCAAAAAAAAATTTCGGTTTTTCTTCTGTCTAAATGGGTATCTTGCAGAACTAAATTATGTAATCTCGATCGATATTGACAAGCATTAGCGCGCGATCTATTTAAATATATATCGATCGATCCAAGAAAGATTCAGAGCTAAATCATGAGATATACCGATGCGCTGATATTTTTTCCTAGTTTGTATTTATGGATATGATGATGATTTTACATCTCTCTAAAGTTAGTATTATTATCCTGACTTAATGAATATACTAAATTCGATCGAGCCGACCAACTAATATTCACTAAGGTAATGCTTATGCGTGCATCTGTATTTCATGCTCCTAACGATATCCGGATCGAAACGGTTGCAGACTCACAAATTCAAAAGCCTACTGACGCGATCGTGCGCATTACTCATGCTTGCATCTGTGGTTCCGATCTATGGTTCTATCGCGGCATTCAAAAGTTCGAGCCAGGATGGCGGACTGGTCACGAGTGGATGGGTATCGTCGAGGAAATTGGCTCCGAGGTGACGACAGTTAAAAAAGGCGATCGAGTCTTAGCACCATTTACCTTTTCTGACGGGAGTTGTGAATTTTGCGAACACGGTTTACAAACATCTTGCATCCACGGTGGTATTTGGGGGATGAAAAATGATGGCGGTCAGGCAGAAGCAATTCGCGCGCCACTTGCTGACGGTACACTGGTAGCTTTACCGCCCGAGATAGAGGGTGACGATAAACTACTCAAGTCGATCTTGCCCCTAACTGATGTGATGTACTGATTATCACGCGGCAATTTCTGCGGGGGTGAGTGCTGGCAGTACGGTCGCGATCGTCGGTGATGGTGCAGTGGGTTTATGTGGAGTAATTGCGGCTAAATATCTGGGTGCAGAGCGGATTATTCTACTAGGACACCATCAAAGTCGATTAGATCTCGCGCGACAATTTGGGGCGACGGATATCGTGACCGATCGCGGTGAAGCTGCTAACGCCAAGGTAAAAGAAATGACTAACGGCGGTGCGCCTCATGTGCTGGAATGCGTAGGTACCCAAGCTGCGATGGATACCGCGATCGCGATTACCCGACCGGGTGGGACAATCGGCTATGTTGGCTTACCGCACGGTAGTTCCGAGCAATTTAACTTATTTAGTCTATTCAGCAATAACATTACCCTCAAAGGCGGTATTGCCCCCGTCCGCAGTTATATTCCGCAACTGCTAACAGCGACGATCGCTGGGAAAATCGATGCTTCGCTCGTTCTCGATCTCACCGTCGATCTAGACGGTGTGCCCAAAGGTTACGCCGCGATGGACTCTCGATCGGCAATGAAGGTGATGGTCTTGCCTTAACTAAATCAGGCAACTAGAGATAAATCATCTCTAGCTGCCTAAAATTTAGTTATTTATGACCCATCCATTTAGCAGCAACCGCGCCCAAGGCGGCTCCCACTAAAGGATTACTGAGAAATTTGACCAAAGCTGGTCGATCGGCTAATACATCGTGGAAGATGTCAGGATGATTGTGGTAAGCAAAGCCAGCTAACTTACTGACATCATCTGCATTCATATGTTTGGGACGATCGCTAGATAAACCCAATTGTGACTTTAGATCTCGCTCGCTCAGTCCCCGCTTTTTTAAGTGGCTTAAAAAATCTTCTGCTACATCATGGCGTTGATCGGGTTGGATTTGGGCGATCGCTTTTTGGAGTTCTGGTTCCATTTGACTGGTAGGAACGCGATAGCGAAGCGCTGCCTTGAGCAGGTCGGGTGTAAATGATTTACTGAATAAGTTATGGCGTTCGTCGCGCGAAGACCGTCCGGCAAAATCATCAAAGTTTTGATAATCTGAGCTGGAATCATCGGGCAACATTTCTTTGTCTCCGCCTGCCAAATCTTTCATTGCTTGGCGTTTGTAGTCGTCACTGCTAGGCATTTTAATCACATCCTAATCAAATAATCTGTGTACGAATCGATCGAGTAGGTGCATCGTCTATCTAGGCACTATCCCCTATCCTCTAAAGTACTAATTAGCTAGCAGCTTGATACTCAATTTGCTTTGACTGAGCATCGTATCGAGCTGTCAAAATTAGTTGCTTGTCTGGTGCATACATCAATACGCTGAGGTCTCGATCGGGGAAGCTTTTGCGAAAACCTTGAGCTAGCGACTGCGCGAGATCTTTAACTTCATTAGGGCGAACTTGAGGTGAAATCACCGTACCCAACTTATTGTTATCGCGCACAAATACATCTTTAATTAAGCCCTTGCTAGCTTCAACCGCCCAAGTCCCAAACTCTTGCCCTACATCTGTATTGCCGCGTGCTAATTGACCATAGCCAATGCTGCGATCGATCGAGCTAGGAGCGCTCGCTTGAGGCGCTCGAACGGTAGCACTATTACAGGCACTAGTAACAGCTAAAATACAAACTAAGACCAGAGCTGTCAAACTCTGACGCAGACGATAAGGAAGATTCATGTTTAACTCTCCGTTGAAAATCTGATGTGTGTATGGTTGGGCAAAAATCTGGAACATCGCCACTTGCGAACAGAATCTTCAAGACGCAGACATCGCCTAATTTCAGTTAAGAACCGATCACCGCAGTCTGCCTGTTAGATTCTTGTAGCCATCGATCTTCGTCCCACTGGTCATCAGCAGCCTCGATGACGATATTCATCTGCGCATTTTGCCGATGGTCGATCGATTGCAGAAATTGAATTGCTGCACTTGGCGAGGTGAATTTTGCCGTGACAGGTGGTAATGTGGCAGTTTCATCATCCGCTGAAACTGGGGTATCGACGATCGGCATGACTGGATCGATCGGTGCAAGTTTAGCCGCTGCAACAGGCGATCTGTGTTCAGAGCGAGTCGAGATTTTCATCAGCAACCGCCACCACAATCCAGCCACTAACAACATCGGTAGCAACCAGAACCATGACAGTTCGCCTTGTCCTGGCGATCGATCAGGTGCAATCGCTTGCGATTTTACTGCTAGCGGAACAGACTGAGCCAATCCGCGCGGGATGCCGATCGACGAATTACTCACGGTCATTAGCGCTGCACCAGCAGCGATCGAGCTAACTTGTTGTGGCGTGTTCACTTTATTACTCCCGATCGAAGATCTGGTGTGGATGATGGCTGGGGTAGGGACGGCAAGCCGTTCGGGTTAGCGGTGCATGACTCAAACCTGTAGTATCAAATTAGCTCGATCCTCATGCCATCACCGCCTAGATGGCAATATGCATGCGTTAAATATGCGTTAGCGGCTAGTCGCAGGTGGCTCTAAACCGCGATCGGAGATCGTGCGACCTTCTTTT
>JBJOOY010000296.1:0-3971 GCA_046051065.1 Cyanobacteriota bacterium | reverse complement strand
TATCGACAAACCCCCACTTGTTGCCAACTTTAACTCGACCAAAACCTTCAGCAAATGTCTCAGCTTCATCGAAGCTCGCAGCCACAACCATTACCCCTTCTTGATTAATATAGCCCCATTTATCCTTAATTTTGACTGCTGCTAAACCACTCTCAAAACTGCCCGCACCATTAAATTGCAGGGGAATAACTGGATTGCCAGTTTTATCTATATATCCCCATTTATTATTTATTCTGACCGCAGCTAATCCATCAAAAAAGTCATAAGCGTTATCAAATTGTGCGGGGATTGGTTTGATAATGCCTTTAGTATCAGCATATCCATACTTATCCCCAACTTGAGTCACAGAAAAACTATCTAATTCACTAGGAGTTGGCGAACCTTTCTCGATCGTTAATGATTCTTGTGCTCCGACAGCATGATTAACATGATTAAATCCAATCGCAGTCACACAACAAACCAAGGCAACAAGATATCTACTTTTCATAAACTTCCACTCTCGATCTACTATTCTAACTTCTAGATATTGTGGCTGTAACGTAATTTAAAAAGTATATATAATATAGATGAGAGCGGCGGGTTATTTGTTTCCAAGATCACCACTATCTTTACTTATCGTTACTGTTTAAATACAACTCAATCAATCCAGGTGGAGGTAAGATTTCAATCCGTCGATTGAGCAGATCGACTATGGGTACGATCTCTTTAACAAAGGGAATCATCACTTCGGCGGTTTTACCATCGCCATTGGGTGCATTGACGACGAGTATTTCATGTCCAGCAGTGAAGATATCTGCTACTATCCCAATCTGTACCCCCGTCACTCGATCGAATACGGGTAAATCGATTAAATCTTGACTATGATACTCTTCTGCGGCTAATTTCGGTCGATCGGTAACAGGTAATACTAACATTTGGCCGCGCAGATTTTCGGCTTGGGTGCGATCGCTAATACCTGCTAATTTGACTACATATAAGCCCTTACCAGGGATTTGATAGCCTTTTTGAAGTTGGATCGATCGTGGCTCGGTATCCCGATCTCCCCATAGCCACCGCTCGCCCGAACGCTCGAAGCGTTCGGGAAAATCCGAATTGGGATAAACTTTGACTTCACCTTTAATCCCTTGTGCGCCGACGATCGAACCAATTTCCATCCAACCTGACGGCGGTGCTAGCGGAATGGATTTAGATGGGAGGTTAGCCATGTAATGAGTTGTAATAAAAAGAGCTGAGTCTTAGACTAATTGTAAGCCGGAAGACTCCTCGATCGCTCATTCTCGATCGAACTGAAGCTTGATCGAATCTTGAACCCATCAGCCAGTTAAAAAACTGTCTATTCTATCACTCGATCGATCTTTACCCAGTTTAGGATTGAGACATCAACACCAACAAATCGGTGACCGGATCGCAACACTAAGATTAAATTAAGATGCAACAGCTAAATTCCCAAAGAGATAGTAATGCTTGGATTTTACAAACTTGGCTCGCTTTTGTGCTGTCGATCGGCATGACTTCTACTGGGATTATTTATCTCCCTGTAGATAACTGGGTTAAAGGTTTTATGGGCATGGGTTTAGGATTCACGATCGGTTCGACGTTTAGTTTAGCAAAAACGCAGCGAGATATTCATGAAGCAACCAGATTGACTTCAAAAATTGAAGAAGCTAAGGTTGAGCAAATTCTTTCTCAGCATGGCAGTTTGAAATAGTTACTGGTAGTTAAAGAAGTCAGAAGTCAAGGCATGGATGCGGCAGTTGAAGAAAAGATCTGGAACACCTCAGATCTTTTCTTTATCTTATAATTTTATTTTTACTAGCGAAGATTTAAATTCAGCTCCAACAACTTTTTACCTTCATCGGCAGGGTGTTAGACCCCGCTTTTAGATAAAATGTGACTATAGAAAATAACTCAATGCGTTCGATCCTAAACTAAATGATGAATAAAGCGATCTCTTCTGCCGTGTCTGCTGGGTTACTAACGATTTTAACGGGTTTAATTGCTGTTCCCGCTCGTGCGCAAACACCCAACTCATCTCAAACACCCAACTCATCTCAAACACCCAACTCATCCCCAACAGCTAGCCCGTCTTCAACATCTAGTCCATCTTCAATCCCTAGTCCATCATCAGGAACATCACCCAGCCCATCATCAGGAACATCTGCACCTGTTGGCGGTAATCTAATTACCAAATTTCAGTGCGCCTCACGTAATTCCGACTTAGGTGAAATCTTGATTAGAGCGAATGGCTATTACACACTCTCAACAACTGGAACTGGTAAGTACCAAGCTATTCCCCAAGGATATCGCTTTCTGACTGGTTCTTTGCGCGAACAGTCAATTGTTAAATCTAAAAAAGGTTTTGTACTGGTATCGATCAAAGATGAAGCAAAAAATACATCTCTGAGCATGGTTGAGGAATTAGCAGTTTGTGATGGTGGGAGTACTTTCCGATAAACAAGCAGATTGTGAATCAATACTCCGGACAGTTTTAGATCTCCAACGATAGAGTGAGGGTTTCAGCTCTGTTCTACGGGAAAGTGACTGACGAGAAATCAGCGGTTTCAGCCTCTTTCCTAAAAAGTGTCCGGACTATGTGAATATTACCTACAATCTGCTGTGCGGCGATGCTCGTGGGCGTTTTTTCCACGAACTCCAATCCAGAACGAGACTACCCACCAAATCGATTGTTACTAATCGCTAGCGGTGGTGTTCTTGAGTTTGCCAAAATTGTTCGGCAAAGGCTACTGTGGGGTGCATAGGAGATTTAGGTTTAGTCCTCAGAGACATTGCTGTTTCATTGAGATACTTATCACCTTTTTTGTGATTGCACGTCTCACAGGCAATTGCCACGTTATCCCAGGTGTGGGTGCCACCTTTGGAACGGGGAATAACGTGATCGATGGTTAATTGTTTGGCGCTGCCACAATACTGACAGCGATGCCCATCGCGCCTAAGTAGTTCGCGACGACTGACATTGGGTATTTTCCACAGCCGTTCACTGGTAGAGATTTTCAGGCGGATGTGGTGCGGTACTTCAATTGTCACTGATGGCGATCGCAATTCCCACACGAGTTTGGTGTTTTCTTGCAAGTCTAAAGGTTCGGCTCTCCCGCTGATGAGCAAGGTAATGGCACGGCGGATGTTAATCCGTGACATTGGTAAGTAGTTAGTCGAAAATACAACGACGGAATTGTTTAGTACAGATGGAATCATGGATCTAAAATCGATCGTGGCAGGTGATGTGATGTAAGCCTCCAAACGAACAACCCCCGTTGTCGGAGATCGACAAGCGGGGGTTACAAGAAGATATCAATGAGTTTTCTTGTTATTTTTTCAACTGAGTAACGTACGTAATCGCGTTAAGACAGTTGCTTGCCCGCAATGGTCGAATGGTAAGAGATGCAGTGATTTTAGATTCGCAGCCGCATTGCTGGCCATCTCACTAAAATTGCCCTGACAAGCACGCTCTAGCTGCCACAAACTACTGTCATTGCGATCTAGCACGATGAAGTTATTGAAGATGACAGAGGATGCGAGATTAAACACAGATGTTTTGTGGGCGAAGGTTAATGACTGGGCATAAGTTCGATCAAGATCGAGTTTATAGCTTGCTGCCTTGGTAAGTTGCAGGAGGAAACCCTTGTGGGGATCTTAAAATTAGCAATTTACGTGGCGATCGGTAAAATACTAACTAACCCCTAATAATACAACAAATATTGCCCAGATGTCAGGGTGAGTTGACACATTTCTTGATAAAGTTGGCGTTTTTGGTGTGTGGGAGTTACACACCTCGATGTATTAGGGAATAGGGAAAGTACTTTCAAGACATCACATCATCCCTTCAGCCAGCAGCACCTACGGATGTTGTTAGATGTAGCGAGTGACACAGCACATTACAGGATTGAGTCTCAACGAAAAATCTAGCTTTCAAGAGTACCAGTTAAGTATAAAACGACTCATTGTAAGTAATA
>JBJOOY010000295.1:0-5596 GCA_046051065.1 Cyanobacteriota bacterium | reverse complement strand
CTCGATTTGGAGCACTTCAAGTTTTACACAGACTAATCTTAAACCCCGTCCAATTTCAGTCAGGAGTCCAAACAATATTGAATCAAATACCAGAAAGACAGATGCATTGGGTTCGATGGGCATTAGCAATTAGCTGGCTCGTGTTGATTGCTTCTCTGTTTTACGATCCAATTTCATCAATTTTGACCGATCCGCAGAACTTAAGCAGCCCCTTTCACATTAATTCTGAAACCTGCATCTCCGTTCAGGGTCAATGTTTGCCGCAAGTTCCCTATAGTCTAGGCCCAAGAATGTTTTGGTCGGCGATTGTCCCCGCTGCCATCTTTATTATCTTTGTTTTTGGGCATGAAACTTGGCGGCGGATCTGTCCGCTCTCCTTTTTTTCACAGCTTCCACGAGCATTAAATCTCCAACGCAAACAGAGAATTGTTGAAGCAGGGGTTACTCGTCATGAATTAGTTTTTGTGGCTGAAAATTCATGGCTAGGGCAAAATCATCTGTATGTACAATTTGCTTTATTCTTTGTTGGATTAACCGCCAGACTTTTATTAGTTGATTCCAATCCCTTAGCTTTGGGAATATTGTTAAGTGCAACAATTCTCTCGGCAATATCGGTAGGTTTTCTATATGCTGGCAAGAGCTGGTGCAATTACTTTTGCCCATTTTCGCCAGTGCAAGCTGTTTTTACTGGCCCGAGAGGGTTATTTGGCAGTCAATCGCACCATCAGTCTGAGGCTGATGTTTCCCAATCGATGTGTCGCACGATGGATAACCAAAGTGCCTGTGTGAGTTGTAAATCACCTTGCATTGATGTTGATGCGGAGAAAGCTTACTGGGAAAATCTGGAGCAACCCGGACGACGATTCGTTCAATATGGTTATGTGGGAATCCTAGTCGCCTTTTTCCTCTCTTATTATTTGTATGCAGGAAATTGGGATTACTATTTCTCAGGCGCTTGGACTCGAGATGATGCTGTCGGAAACTTGTTTAAGCCCGGTTTCTATCTGCTCGGGCAAGCAATTATGCTGCCAAAAGCGATCGCTGTGCCGCTGACTTTGGCGCTATTTACAGTATTAGCCTATTTGGGTCTGAGCCAAGTCGAAAAATTTTATCGAGGTTATCTGCGCCAGCGGGATCAATCGATCGATCGCCGTCAGTCTTACCATATTATTTTTACCCTAACGACGATCTTTTCATTCTGGTTCTTCTTCACCTTTGGGGGTCGTCCGATCCTCAATTCCATGCCTGTGATGGTGGGGTTGGGATTTAATGCGATCGTCATTTTGGTAGGTAGTATTTGGGGCTATCGAACTTTAAAACGTACTGAAGAACAGTATCAACAGGAAAGTTCGGTTAGTAGTGCCCGGATCAAACTCAAAAAACAACTGAAGAAATCATCGGTTGAGCTATCTAAACTTGAGGAAATTGCCCCTGAAGCAGTAGATACATTAGTCGATCGATTGCCAGATATCATGGTTCAAATCACTCAACAAGAACGATTGAATTTATACCAGGATTTGGTTAAGCACCACTTAGCTAAAAATATTAGTGTGGGAATTATTGATTATAGTTTCGATGCTTTAAAATCAAACCGAGATAATATGGGTTTAACCGATCGAGACCACGAGAATACGATCGAGCAACTTCGCCGCGAAAACCCCGATTTATTTCAATCGGAAATTACTGGATTATTTGTTACCTCCACTAAAGCTAAGTCGGGTAATAAAAATCGCACCGACAGTACAAAAACACGTAGAAAAAAGAAGTGAGTTAAGCTTGACTTAACTCATTAGATCAAACATACTCACGATCTCGATCGAAAAGATCGACTTTCTAATTGACCGCAGGATTAGATAATGGTTTGATGCCCGATCGATACTGCGGAAAAGTCCCATTAAACCCCATTATGCTTGTTATTAAAATCATCAACCTGCTGAATACATCAGGACAAGAAATTTGCCTAGTTTCTAATGATGTTGGCATCCATTTAGTCGGTCGAAATCCATCCTGTGATGTCGTAATCGATAATCCGCTCGTTAGTAACGTCCATGGAATGTTCGTCGAACGAGAACAGGTTTGGTATTATTTAGATTTACTACCTACTAATCCTTCTCATTTGAATAATCTAGAAGTTAAGGTAAATCAACACCATCCGCTGAAGATCCGAGATACAGTGTGTATTGGCGATTTTTTGTTGATAGTGGTAAATATCAAAACAGCAGTCGCAATCAACCCCCAGGGGCGTAATGTCAGAACTAATGACACTATCCCTCAGTTACAGGAGGGCACAGTCTATCTTCAGGGTTCTGATGGTTTCGGTCAAGATGACAGTCCGGTCTCAGATAGTTTGGAATTCCTGATGGAAAATTACTATCAGGAATATTATCACGAAGGCCTTAGTACTTTGAATCCAACGCTGCCAAGATTGGAACAAAACAACGACACTCGTCCAATCCAAACAGAGGTTCCGGTAAAAGTAGAAACTTCGACGATTCCATTAGTTGTATTCTCAACTTCAGGCAAAGAAATAGATCATGAAGGGGATGAATCGATTCTTGCACTTGCCGAACAGCAATCTATTCCGATTAAAAGTAGTTGTAAACGGGGCATTTGTGGCGTTTGCAAGCTTAAAAAACTCGAAGGAGAAGTGAACTATAAAGTCGAACCCAAAGCCCTGACTGCGGCTCAAAAAAAGGCAGGCTTCGTTTTAGCTTGTATCGCTCATCCCATCGGACGAGTAGTAGTCAAAGCATAAGTATGGAATCTTACCCACGTCAACAAAAATCCCTAACTTCGATGAGAAGTTAGGGATTTTTGTAAATATAGCAATTGTTAAGACAGTGAGGACATCGATGTTCGGGTTGGTTTAATGCTACATATTTCAGTAGCACACCCATTACTCGATCGCCAAACTTCGTCTAACCGCTACAGCCAGCGATAATCGTTAGTAACATAATCGATCGCGCCGTTGGCAGTGGCTATCGATGAGGATTAAGTTAGTCCGGCATAGATCGCCAGCTCGCCTAATTCATCCTCAATCCGGAGCAGGCGATTATATTTTGCCACCCGTTCGCTGCGACACAGAGAACCAGTCTTGATTTGTCCCGCGCGAGTAGCGACAGCCAGATCGGCGATCGTCGTATCTTCAGTTTCACCAGAACGATGACTGATAATCGATTTAAAGCCGTTCCGCGTCGCTAGATCGATCGTTTCAAGCGTTTCAGTCAGAGTGCCAATTTGATTGAGTTTAATCAGGATCGAATTAGCTGATTTTTGCTTGATTCCTTGCTTTAATCGCTCGGAATTAGTCACAAATAAATCGTCACCGACTAATTGAACTTTCGAGCCGATTTTCTGAGTGAGCGATTGCCAACTCGCCCAATCTTCTTCGTGTAAACCATCTTCGATCGAAATAATGGGATATTTAGTCGTTAAGTCTGCTAAATAGTCGATAAATTCTGCTGGCGTGTGACTGCTACCATCGTAAGTATAATTACCGCCTTGGTAAAATTCACTCGCAGCAATGTCCAACGCGAGGGCAACTTGCTCGCCAGGTTTATAACCTGCGGACTCGATCGCTGCTACTAATAACTCTAATGCGGCCTGATTGGACTCTAAATTGGGCGCAAAGCCACCTTCGTCACCCACGCCTGTCAATAGACCTTTTTGGGCTAAAACTTTGCTCAGCGCGGCGAATATTTCGGCACCCCAGCGGAGCGCTTCTTTGAAAGAGGGTGCCCCTACCGGCACAATCATAAATTCTTGGAAGTCCACATTATTCGAGGCGTGGGCACCCCCATTGATCACATTCATCAACGGTACAGGGAGTAAGTTAGCCAAAGGTCCGCCCAAATAGCGATAGAGGGGCACTCCCAAGGCATTAGCTACGGCTTTGGAATTGGCTAAAGATACTGCTAGGATCGCGTTAGCACCCAACTTAGATTTAGTTGGCGTATCATCTAGCTCGATTAAAGTACGATCGATCGCACATTGATCGAAAGCATCCATACCTTCCAAAACAGGTGCGATTTTATCCTCAATATTTGCCACTGCATTGAGCACACCATTGCCACCATAGCGGCTGAGATCCCGATCGCGCAGCTCGTGGGCTTCAAAACTCCCAGTTGAGGCTCCGCTGGGAACTTGAGCTAGCCCAAACCCACCATTCGCGAGATATACTTCCGCTTCTACTGTCGGACGACCACGCGAATCGAGAATCTCTCTAGCTCTTATTTCCGTAATCGCCATATCTGGCATATTCATGATTATTCTCTCATCCTGACGATCGCGATCGATCCCTAAACAACAAAGTATATTAGCACCCTAATTATCCGTTCCTTGGCAACACTTACGTGCCAACACGTTATCATACGATCTGAAGGCACATTATATTCGCAAATTTAAGCACCAAATTTTATTAAAAAGCGATGCGATTATTGCATACTATGCTGCGAGTCGGCAATCTAGAAGCATCAATTCGCTTCTACTGCGACATATTGGGCATGAAATTACTCCGTCAACAAGATTTTCCTGAAGGGAAATTTACGTTGGCTTTTGTTGGCTATGGGGATGAATCGACTAATTCGGTCATCGAGCTGACTTATAACTGGGGCACTTCAGCATACACCATCGGCGATGCTTACGGTCATATCGCCATTGGGGTGGATGATATCTATACTACCTGCGATCGAATTACCGATCGAGGTGGGAAGGTCGTTCGTCCGCCTGGCGCAATGAAACATGGGACTACCGTAATTGCCTTTGTCGAAGATCCTAATGGCTATAAAATTGAGTTAATTCAAGTTGGCACTCAGAGTTAATTCGATTTCACACAAAAGCAATTTAAGTTTGGGTGAGAGTAGCGACGATCGCTAACAATTAGCTAGGAATGAAGGTCCGATCGTTAGTTCAATAAATTTTGTTGCTCGGCAATGAGAATGGCATGAGATCGATCGCGTGCGCCCAATTTATGTAATATTGCATGAATGTGAACTCTGACTGTTGCCGGAGCAATATAGAGGCTCTGGGCAATATCTCGATCGATCTTACCTGCGACGATTAACGCGAGAATTTCCCGTTCTCGATTAGTGAGAGAAATCCGATGTTGGGGTAGGCATGCGGCTGAGTCAGAGGCTGCACGAACGGCGCGAGCATCGAGCATATTCGATCTAATTTCCGCCGTAGCCGTCCGATCCCACCATGAGGCTCCAGCCGCAACGGAGCGCACTGCGAGAATTAGCATTTCTGCGGCAATTCCTTTGAGACAGTAACCTTGAACGCCAGCTTCAATTAGTCTGGTAATTAAAGATTGCTCGGAGTGAGAAGTCAAAGCTAAGATGGGTAGCTGGGACTGAGAGGCTTTGATTTGACGACAGGCTTCTAATCCACTCATTCTCGGCAAACCGACATCTAGTAAGACCAAATCGAGGGCATGTCGATGCGCTAGTTCGACTGCGGTTTCGCCATCTGCTGCTTGGGCAACAATTTTGATGTCTGATTCTTGTTGGAGGCGAAATTGTAAGCCTAGCCTAAAGAGTTCGTCATCTTCGACGAGGAGAATTCTGAGTGGGATTGGAGACATGATGAAATTGGCACC
>JBJOOY010000294.1:0-6682 GCA_046051065.1 Cyanobacteriota bacterium | reverse complement strand
CAACTTTAAGCATGCCAATATCAATACCGTTAACTTGGATAACTGTAATTATTTTTGGGTTAAAATACTCGCGGAACTTAGTGCTATCCCATTCATGAGTTAATTCGACATAAGGTCTCATTATAGATTCATAGAAGGATTCGAGCCATTCAATATCATTTAATGAGGCAGCTCTTTGTGATATTTCCATACCTTGTTTTCATTTAATCTCGTTGGCGTAGCCTCTGGTAAGAGAATCGTACCAGATTAGTAAGCGTTTGAAACCGCCGCTCATAATACAAAACCCGGAGGGTGGACGGGTTAAGAAATCCCAGTTCACGCAGACGGACTTCTTGACACTAGTATTCGGCGGCTTAAATAAGCCAACTAATGACAAGCCGCTAGCGATACTAGGTTTATTTATGCTACCCAGAACTAGCCACTTTCACCACCAATAATGCACATCACTGGCAATGAAACCGTCATATCAATTTACATATTCCATCTATCAGCGATCGTTTAAAAAACCACTATATACCAGTCATGGAAAATGGGAAATTAGAGCAGGAATAATTATCTATCTCACGGATAGTTTCGGCAGATCTCATGCTGGAGAAATTGCCCCAATTCCGTGGTTTGGCTCCGAATCGATCGAACAAGCGATCGAGTGGTGTCAACAAGTTGGCGATCGAATTACTGTCGATCGAATTAATTTAATTCCCGATCGTTTACCCGCCTGTCAATTTGGGTTTGGTAGTGCACTGGCAGCTTTCGATGCCGAATTGTCGAGCGTTAGTTTAGCCGCTCTAGCACAGAATCGATCTCCACTCGAACTAAGTGCCTTATTACCTACAGGTGCCGCTGCAATCGACGCATGGCAGACATTATGGGCACAAGGATATCAAACCTTCAAATGGAAGATTGGCGTGGCAGAGATCGCTGTAGAATTGGAACTCTGGCAACAATTAATGGTAAGTTTACCCCCCAATGCCAAACTCCGCCTTGATGCCAATGGGGGTTTAACTTATTCACAAGTAATACAGTGGCTAAAAATTTGCAATCGAGAACCAAGAATTGAGTTTATCGAACAACCGCTAGCGCCCGATTCGATCGCTGAGACGATTGAGTTAGCTAATACTTATCATACACCGATCGCGTTAGATGAATCTGTGGCAACATTCGACAGACTGCAAGCTACTTACGATCGAGGTTGGCGGGGTATTTATGTCATCAAACCAGGAATTGCTGGGTTTCCGTGGCGATTGAGTGAATTTATTATTCAACATCAACTTGATGTAGTTTTCTCATCAGTGCTGGAAACTAGAATCGGTAGAAATGCTGCATTTAACCTAGCATCAGGCTTGCAACTACAACGTGCGATGGGTTTTGGACTCGATGCGTGGTTTGAAGATGATTTAGCTTAATTAACCAACTCACCAGCCTGAGAAATGTAAATAAAGGATCGATACTCAGCCCCCAAACCTAGTGGTAAATGTTAGAATCTATAGCCATAGCTAGGGGTGTCCGAAACCGATCGGGCTGAGAACATACCCTTGCACCTGAGACTGGGTAATGCCAGTGGAGGGAAGCTGTTTATGATAGGACATGTAAATATGCGTGCTGAATGGATTGCGAAACGTAGCGGACAAGCCAATGTCTCCCAGATGCACTACGCGCGTCAAGGTGTAGAAACGGAAGAAATGCACTTTGTCGCCAACCGCGAAAACCTGCCTGTAGATCTGATTCGCGCTGAGGTTGCGCGCGGACGAATGATTATTCCCGCGAATACCAATCACGTTAATTTAGAGCCGATGGCGATCGGGATTGCTTCTAAATGTAAGGTAAATGCTAATATCGGTGCATCGCCTAACTCTTCCAACATGCAGGAAGAAGTAGACAAGCTGATGCTAGCCGTGAAATATGGTGCCGATACCGTGATGGATCTCTCCACTGGTGGCGGTAATTTAGATGAAATTCGGATGGAAATCATCAAAAATTCCCCCGTACCCATCGGTACCGTCCCGATTTACCAAGCATTAGAAAGCGTCCACGGAAATATCGAAACTCTTACCCCCAATGATTTTCTCCACATCATCGAGAAACACGCCCAACAAGGGGTAGATTACCAAACCATTCACGCGGGCATCTTAATCGAACATTTACCCTTAGTCCGCAATCGGATTACGGGGATTGTCTCTCGTGGCGGTGGGATTTTAGCGCGCTGGATGCTGCACCACCACAAGCAGAACCCCCTCTACACCCATTTCGATGACATTATCGAAATCTTTAAAAAGTGTGATGTTTCCTTCAGCTTAGGCGACTCCTTGCGTCCTGGTTGTACCCACGATGCATCCGATGAAGCGCAACTCGCCGAACTCAAAACACTGGGTAACCTCACCCGCCGCGCTTGGGAACATGATGTCCAGGTGATGGTAGAAGGCCCCGGGCACGTCCCGATGGATCAAATTGAGTTCAATGTCAAAAAACAGATGGAAGAGTGCTCTGAGGCTCCTTTCTATGTGTTAGGGCCATTAGTTACCGACATCGCACCTGGTTATGACCATATCACTTCCGCGATCGGGGCAGCAATGGCTGGCTGGTATGGTACTGCCATGCTCTGCTACGTAACACCTAAGGAGCACCTGGGTTTACCCAATGCTGAGGATGTCCGCAACGGTTTGATTGCTTACAAAATTGCCGCTCACGCCGCCGATATCGCCCGCAAACGTCCGGGAGCACGCGATCGAGATGACGAGCTGTCTCACGCTCGTTATAACTTCGATTGGAATCGTCAATTCGAGCTATCTCTCGACCCCGAACGGGCGAAAGAATATCACGATGAAACTCTCCCCGCAGATATCTACAAAACTGCTGAGTTCTGCTCGATGTGTGGCCCTAAATTCTGCCCGATGCAAACTAAAGTAGACGCAGAAGCTTTGACTGAGCTAGAGAAGTTTCTGGCTAAAGAGAAGGAACCTTCTAGTGTCGGTTAGTGGACAGTGGACAGTGGACAGTGGACAGTAACTAAAATTCGATCGGTTTTATAAAATACATAAATAAATTGGTAATCGATCGAATCTCTGTTTGCTAGCCACTAGATCGCAACTTACATCTTAATCCGATTTGGTTCGATTATTTTGGCAAGTTTATTGAGTGGTTGTTTGCGCTGTTTTCCAGAAAAGACATTAACTTGATAAACCAATGTATTGGTCATATCTAGAGCAGTCAACCAACCACTTTTACGATGATATGCGCCAGTCTCGATATCGACCCAGCCTGGCCCTTGGGCAACTTCTCCCGGACGAACGCCTGGCAATGTAAACGTAATTGTGTGTCCGGTAACGATTATTTTATCGTTAAAATAGGGAAACTGATTACTTAAAAACTTTTCCCTAATCCAGCAAAATTGATCGTTATTTTGTTGGTCGAGTGCTCGAAAAGGATCGATACCTGCATGAACTAAAAAAACATCACCCAAATCTATATATGATGGCAAACTAGCAAACCAATCAATATCATCTTGAGGAATGCCCTCATCACCATAACTCTCTAATGTCGCATCACCACCAGATGGCAACCAATGACGCAAAGCCATTTCATCGAGATTGCCATTATTAAACGAGGTCAATAGCATCACTTCATGATTGCCCATCACACAGGGATAATTTCGCTTCCGAATCCATTTGACTACCTCAGCACTCTTAGGACCACGATCGATTACATCTCCGAGAAAATACAGTCGATCTTCAGGGACGATCTGACAAAAATCAATTAATTGACATAAGCCATCATAATGACCGTGAACATCCCCAATTGCAATCTGTCTTGGGCTATTGGCACTCTTTTTTTGGAATAAATTAAACATAGAGCAGTAATTACTGGATTCAATCGATCGATATCAGACTGAAAATATCAATATAGTGAAGTGGTTCTCTCGATCTGTGAGGTCCAGTTGCCTAATCACTAGTCACTTTCATTGCCTAGGATGTATTCTAGACACAAGAGAATTAATGTAGCAATTGTAAATATGTACCCCGAAATATCTCAGTAACTATTTTACTCCCTCATTATCACTTAATTCTTTGACCCGATCGCTAAATCTAGATTTTATTTTAGTGCGCTCGCTTACACGAGCACTAACTTGTAATGAATGAGACTGAGCCAAAATATATCCATTGATTTGACTCTAGCTTGGTTAATTAATCGGCCGAGATTCGCTACGATGAGAACAATTTATCAATTTTATTAACCTCAGATTTTAAGGATAAGCAGATGACCGTTACCGTGACACCAACGATGAATATCCTGTGTCAACTCACCTCAGCCGCTTGGCTCGAACAAGCCTTAGGAAATATCGATACAATTTTGTTAGATCATTCCCATTGCGAACGCAAAGCAGCCGGAACTGCCATAAACTTAATGTTTCGTTACCCATCCAATACTAAACTGGTACGTCAGTTAACGGCAATTGCGCGGGAGGAATTAGAACATTTCGATCGAGTCAATCAGATCCTCGAACAGCGTCAGATCCCGCTGGCACCACTTAATGCACCGCCCTATGCCAAGGGATTGATGAGCCAAGTGCGCACGCAGGAACCACATCGCCTACTAGATTCACTGTTGGTGAGCGGTTTGATTGAAGCACGTTCTCACGAGCGATTGGGGTTACTCGGTACTCATCTCCCCGATCCTCAGTTAGCTGAATTTTACCGAAGTTTAATGGCATCAGAAGCTCGTCATTTTGGCATTTATTGGCTGCTAGCAGATACCTATTTCGATCGAAATGTCGTTCAAACAAGGTTAGCCGAACTCGCAGTTGCCGAAAGCGATTTATTGGCGACGCTTTATCACGAGCCGAGGATTCATAGTTAGGGGAGAGGGGATGGTGAGCAAAAAATATCGAGATTATATTATTCGTGGGTGGAAACCTGAAGATTGCAGTGCGGCTGCGGCGGTAATTAGGGACAGTCTGGCTGAGTATGGATTGGGTTGGGAACCAGAGGGAGCGGATCGAGATGTCTTGGAGGTAGAGACATTTTATCTCGATCGAGGGGGTGAATTTTGGGTGGTAGAGTTTGCAGGGAAAATCGTTGGCACGAGTGCTTATTATCCATGCGATCGCGCGAGCGTTGCCTTGGCAGCAGGTCGAGGCGATAAGGCAGTAGAAATTCGGAAAATGTACTTATTGCCGATTGCTAGAGGACAGGGGTTAGGACGGCATTTATTAGCGGAATTAGAGCAAGTAATTATTACCAAAGGCTACCAAGAAATCTGGATCGAAACTGCGAGCATTTTAAAAACAGCGGTGCGATTATACGAACAAAATGGATATCAACCAGCAACAGGGGTGGAAACGTCTAGATGCGATCTAGTGTATTTCAAAAGTATTTAAACACGTAATTACATGTGTCGATCGATACAATTAATCGAGGCATGTACGAGGATTGACAAAACAAATACTAAAGATTTATATTCCTTTAGTAATGAATGATCAAACTCATTGTAGCTTTTTGTTTTAAATAGCATTAGATTCAACCCAAAAATTCGATCTTCCCGATCTTATCTTATTTAAATAGCTAAGACCGAAAATTAACTTAAGTTGCTCGAATGAGCGAAACATTCTTGTGGCTAAATTGTCATGAACTTAGACTACTTGCAAAATTTACTCATCTACAATCCATAAACAAATATGACTAAATTTGAAGCCATGACGACGGGATCGATCGATCTAAACGATATTTTTAATACCGTTCCAAATCTCGATCGTGCTTCCCAATCCGGATTCGATCCCGAAAAATTAGTACCCAAACTAACGTATGTTGAGGCTGGAATCGAGAAATTAACAGCACTCTGTCATGCTGTTGGGCTGAAGGATAAAACTGCCCAAGCTATCGAAATATTTCGGGCAATGACTGTATCTTGGGGCGATCGATCGATTAGGGATGAATCTGCGTGGAAATCTGATGTTTCGGATGATTTTTCTCCCTTTGAATTTTCGATCGCGTTTAAAGAAAATCGAGCAGAACTCCGAGTTTTACTAGAAGCTCAAGGAACCGAGCCAACGCTCCAATCCAATTGGCAAGCAGGACTCAATCTCAATCAATATTTAGCCGAAAACTTTAATGTCAGTCTCGATCGGTTTAGGCAAATTGAAGATCTATTCGCACCCACTAATTCAGATGCAAAATTCGCAATCTGGCACGCAGTTTGCTTTTACCCTGACAAAGAACCAGAATTTAAACTTTATCTGAACCCTCAATCCCAGCACAATCATCGAGCAGCGGCGGTAGTTGAAGAATCACTAGTGCGGTTAGGATTTCCTCATGCTTGGATCGGATTGGCTGAAATCGCTGCTCAACGTGGGCCAGAAAAAGATCGATTTGCGTACTTTTCTCTAGATCTCTCATCTCATGCATCGGCACGGGTGAAAGTCTATCTGCGCCACTATGATGCTACGACAGAGGATTTAGAAAAGGCACTAAGTTTAGCCCAAAATCATATTCCAGGGAATGTGACAAAATTTTGTCAGCTCATGGCTGAAGAACAAAGCATATTCTCTGCCAAGCCAGTCATTTCCTGTTTTTCATGGGTTGAAGGAGATAATCTCACACCATCAAGTGGAATATTTCACTTGCCCATCTCGAACTACGCATCTAACGATCTGGTTGTCAAAGATTGCCTAGATCGGTATTTCAGTCAGTAC